>VXNO01000104.1 GCA_009840575.1 Chloroflexota bacterium
TCACAGCCCATTGTATTGGACAAGTTGCCTGTCAACGAAATGCGGGCAAGATCACTCTGTGTCTCCGTGCCTCTGTGGCAAATAAGTTTTGGCGCGATTGCCCTGAAATATGTCGGCGGCAAACTTTGCATTCTCGGCCGCAATGTGTTCAAATCTCCCCGCAGTCTTCTTTAGCGATTTTGAACCCTCTGGCAGGTGATTTTCCGTGAGCGCAGCGCATATCATCGCCATAGACCTGGGCGCATCGTCCGGGCGCGTGATGGATGCCACCTTTGATGGCGCGCAGCTGCAATTGCGTGAGGCGCACCGCTTCCCCAATATCCCTGTGCAAACGCCGACCCGGCTGCATTGGGATGTGCTGCGCCTCTGGCGCGAAATCACTATCGGGATTGACGCGGTAGTCGATGTCGCTTCAATCGGCTTGGATTGCTGGGGAGTCGATTATGCCCTGCTGGATCGCGCGGGCGAGCTGCTGGCCAACCCCGCGCATTACCGCGATCCCCGCACCGAAGGCGCGATGGAATGGGTCTTCCAGCGGATGCCGCGCCGCGAGATTTTTGCGCGCACCGGCATCCAGTTCATGCCGCTGAACGGCCTTTATCAGCTGGCGGCGAGCATCCGCGACGGCAGCCCGCAGTTGGAAAATGCCGCCACCTTGCTGACCATCGCCGACCTGTTCAATTATTGGCTGACGGGCAGCAAGACCTGCGAATTCACCGAGGCGACCACCCTGCAACTGGTGAACGCGGGACAGAGCGATTGGGACCGCGAACTGATGCGCGCCGTGGGCATCCCCACCGACATCCTCGCGCCCATCGTCATGCCGGGCACGCGGCTGGGCAGCTACGCGGGCATCAATGTGGTAGCGCCGGCTTGCCATGACACGGGCAGCGCGGTGGTCGCTGTGCCAGCCACCCAAACCGATATCGCTTATCTCAGCAGCGGGACATGGAGTCTGCTGGGCTTGGAGCTGGACGCGCCCATTTTGAGCGACGCGGCGTATGCGGCAAATGTCACCAACGAAGGCGGCTATGGTGGCAGTTGGCGCTTTTTGAAGAATATCATGGGCTTGTGGCTGGCTGAGCAATGCCGAGCGACCTGGGCGGCGCAAGGCAGGCAATACAGCTACGACCAATTGACGGCGATGGTGGAAGCGACGCCACATTTCCGCAGTTTCATCGAGCCGGACGCTGCCGTTTTCCTTGCGCCGGGCGATATGCCGCAGCGCATCCGCGACTATTGCGCGCGCGCAGAGCAAGCCATCCCCGCAAGCGATGCCGAGATGATGGCTATTGTCTACACCAGCCTGGCCTACAAATATCGCTATGTGCTGGAACAGCTATGCGCGGTGAGCGGGCGGACTGTCGAGGCGCTGCATATCATCGGCGGCGGCTCCCGCAATGCCACCCTCAACCAGATGACGGCGGACGCGACCGGGCGGCTGGTCATCGCGGGGCCTGCCGAAGCGACGGCGGCTGGCAACGCCATCGTGCAGTTGATCGCCCTGGGCGAGCTGGGCAGCGTGGATGAAGCCCGCGCCATGCTGAGCGAATCTTCGCGGCTGCGAATGTATGAGCCGCGCAACGCGGCCGCCTGGGATGAGCATTATGCGCGTTTCTGCGCGCTGGTGGAGAAGCAAGGGTGAGCGAGGCGCGCATGAGCGACCTGCTGCTGCGGATGCGGGGCATCAACAAGAGCTTTCCCGGCGTGCAAGCGCTGAAAGACGCGCATTTCGAGGTGCGGCGCAGCGAAGTGCATGCCCTCATCGGCGAGAACGGCGCTGGCAAATCTACGATGATCAAAATAGTCTCTGGCGTCTACCAGCCCGATAGTGGCGATATGCAACTGGATGGACGGGCAGTGCAATTCGCCAACCCGCGGGAAGCGCACCTGGCTGGCATCGCCACCATGTATCAGGAACTGGGTTTATACCCGGAGCTTTCGGTAGCGGAGAATATCTTCATGGGTCATGCGCCGATGAAAAAGCGCCTGGGCTTAAATACGATCGACTGGGAGCGCATGGAAAGCGGCGCGGAAGAGCTGCTGGCGGAATTGAATATCCACGACCTGGATGTTGGCGCGAAGGTGGGGACGCTCAATGTGGGCAATCGCCAGCGCGTGGAGATCGCCAAGGCGCTGTCGCTAGACGCGCAGATTTTGATCATGGACGAGCCCACCGCCGCCCTGACCGAAAGCGATGTCGAGCAGCTTTTCAGCATTGTGCGGCTGCTGCGCGAACGCGGCGTCAGCATCATATACATCAGCCATCGCCTCAACGAAGTCTTTGAGTTGGCGGACCGCGTGACTGTGTTGCGCGATGGTGAGACGATTGGCATGCAGCCGGTCGCGGTGACCAACGAAGCCGAGCTGATCAACATGATGGTCGGGCGCAAGATCGAGAACCTCTTCCCCAAACAGGAGGCGCAGATCGGCAATGTGGTATTGGAAGTGCGCAACCTGCAGCGACCGCCCCTCACGCGCGATATTTCTTTCTCGGTGCGCGCGGGGGAGATTGTAGGGCTGGCGGGCTTGGTGGGCAGCGGACGCAGCGAGACCGCGCAGGTCATTTTTGGGGTGCTGCCAGCCGAGTCGGGCGATATCCTCATCAATGGCGCGCCCGTGAAGATCAGCCGGCCATCGGAAGCGGTGGCGCAGGGCATAGGCTATGTGCCTGAAGACCGCGGTCATCAGGGGCTAATCCGCGAGATGAGCATCCGCGAAAATACCTCCATGGCGGTCTTGGAGACTGTGTCTCGCTATACATTCATCAATCGCGCCCAGGAACGGTCGCTGGCTAATCGATCTATCGAGCAGCTGAGCATCCGCGCCATCGGTCCCGAGCAAATCACCAACAAGCTCAGTGGCGGCAACCAGCAAAAAGTCGTCGTCAGCAAGTGGCTGGCAAGCGAGCCTAGCCTGCTCATCATGGACGAGCCAACGCGGGGCATTGATGTCGGCGCAAAAGCCGAAATCCACCGGCTGATGAGCCGCCTGGCTGCCGAACAAAGCTTGGCTATCCTGATGATCTCCAGCGAGCTGCCAGAGATCCTAGCGATGAGCGACCGTATCCTGGTGATGCGCGAGGGGCGTCTGGTCGGCGAATTCAGCCGCGCCGAAGCCACGCAGGGGCGAGTCGCCCACGCGATGATGAGCGAGTCCGCCCGTCAAGTCGCGAGCGCCGCGCCATGAACAAAGACAAAGCTGCGCCCACGCCGCGCCGACCGCTGGATTTTTTGGGCATCGCGCTGGCGGTGGTCATCATCGGCACATATTTCCTGCTGCCTTTTGTCATCCAGCCAGAGCGCGGACCATCGACCGTCGCTGTGCTGACCGAAAGCAAAAAAGCCAATGAGCTAGGCATATTTAAGACCGGCATCGAGATTGTGCCGCTGGCTGCGCTGGGCATGCTGCTCTTGGGCGCATGGAATGCGCTCGTGCCCGGCGCGGCGCGGGCGATTTCGTTATTGCTGGCGCTGGCAGGCTTGGTGGCGCTGGTCTATTACATCAATTTCTTCCGAGATTATGCCGCTGAGCAAGCCGACTTCATCAGTCAAATGGGCATTGCCTTTTGGATCATGTTGGGCGCGTCGGCAGTGGCTGTGCTGCAAGTGTTGATTCCCCGCGCTGTGCCCACCCCGCGATATCGCCCCGCCAAGCTCTTTGGCAACCAGGAGAGCGTGATTCTCTTTGGCTTGCTGCTATTGGTGATTGTGGTCGGGCTGGCGAACCCGCGCTATTTGCAAGAGCGTAACATCAGCGACAACCTGGCGGGCAATGCCTATATCGCGGTGGCGGCGCTGGGCATGACCATGGTGATCGTCACTGGCAATATCGACATTTCGGTGGGTTCGCTGGTGGGCTTGCTGGCGGTGGCCAGCGGACGGTTGGTGGTGGCTGGGCTGCCAGCGCCACTGGCTTGGCTGACGCCGCTGGTGGTCGGCGCTGGCTTTGGCGCGTTGATTGGCTTCCTGGTGGCGTATATGCGCATCCCGTCGATTGTGGTTACACTGGGCATGCTGAGCATCATCAAAGGCATCTTGATCATTTGGGTGCAGGGCGAGCGTGTTACCGATATGCCCGCCGATTATTTCTTGTCGCAGATGCGCCCCCTGGGCATCCCCATGCCCATCATCATCATGGTCTTACTGACGATTGGCGTGGCACTGTGGATGCGTTATAGCGCGACCGGGCGGGCATTTTACGCGCTGGGTGGCAATGCCGAAGCCGCGCGTCTGTCGGGTTTGTCGCGCCGCCGCCTGGTGATGACTGTCTTCATCCTCAATGGCGTGTTTGTGGGCGTCGCCAGCGTGATGTATTCCACGCAATTCAACATCATCCAGGCAACGCCACCGCCGGCGCTGGAGTTGTCGGTGATTACGGCTTCGGTGGTGGGCGGTGTCAGCATCCTTGGCGGGACGGGCACAGCCATCGGCTCGACTATGGCGACGCTGCTGCTGAACTTCATCCGCTCGGCAATGATCTTCATCAACATTTCGCCATTTTGGCTGAAGGCAGTGCAGGGCTTGCTGATATTGGTGACGGTGCTGGCGGACTTGCTGCGTCGGCGCCGGCAACGGCTGTAAGGGGAAAACACCGTGCAATCAGCGCCCCGCAATCCAACAGTGGTGGAAAAGCTGCGCCGCTACCTCATCAGCCAGGAAGGCGTGCTTTTTCTCATCATGCTGGTTGCGGTGCTCTTCCTGGCAACGCGCACCGACAAATTCCTGACGGTCGACAACCTGCTGCAGCAGGGACGGTTCATGACCGAAGTTGGCTTAATTGCCATCCCCATGACTTACATTATCATCACCGGTGGCATCGACCTGTCAGTGGGCTCAATTATGGGGTTGACGGCGATTGTGCTGGGCTGGAGCTGGCAGGAGCTAGGCTTCCCGCTGGAGCTAGCCATCGTTACTGGAGTCTTGAGTGGAACGCTGGCCGGCTTCGTCAATGGGCTTTTCATCGTGCGCGTCGGCGTGCCGCCACTGATTATGACCTTGGCGACCCTGGCGCTATTTCGTGGCTTGGCAGAAGGCATCAGCCAGGCGCGGTCGGCGCGCGGCTACCCGGAGTGGTTCTTTGAGCTAGGCCAGGGCGAGGTCCTAGGCATCCCGACTCAGCTCTGGTTGGTCATCGTTTCCGTCATCATTTTTGCCATCGTCTTGGCGCGCACACAACTGGGTCGGGCGCTGTATGCCATCGGCAATAACGAGACGGGCGCGCGCTTCAGCGGGCTGAGGGTCAACCGTTATCTGCTGCTGATTTATTCATTCAGCGGCTTTATGTCCGGCTTGGCTGGCTACATTTTTGTTTCACGAGTGAGCACGACACGCTCGGACATGGGCACGGGCATCGAGCTGGATGTGATCGCGGCGGTGGTGCTAGGGGGCACGAGCATCTTCGGCGGCACAGGCTCTGTCGTCGGTACGATGATCGGCGTGGTCTTGATTCAGCTGCTCAAGAATGGCTTGGCATTGAGCGGCGTTACCAGCGATGCCACGATTGTGGTTATCGGCAGCGTGCTGATATTTGCTATACTGGTCAACAACTTCGTTCAACTCAGGCGGGATGGCAGCTAAACCCGCGAAGGAGGCGCGCAGACGGAAAAGCGAGCAAGAGCACTATCCAATATCGTATACCCAAGCAACCATTTGGAGAAAGCAACATGAAGAAGGTATTTGCACTTAGCCTGATCCTGGCGCTGCTGGTTATGGTCGGCATGCCGCTTAGCGCTGACGGTCACGAGCGCTGGGATGGCGCTGACGACCTGGCTGTCAACCCGCTCGCCTGTGGCATGGGCGATGAGATGATGACAGACGACAGCGATGACATGGCGGAAGAAGAAGAAATGGAAATGATGGAATACGATGGCGGGCAGCCAGCCATGATGGATATGGATATGGCAGGTATGGACATCACACTTGTTGATGTGCCCAAGCTGATTGGCATTGGCTACTTCGCCGCCACCACCCTCGGTCAACAGCAAGCCGCCGAAGAGCTGGGCAATGTCTCTGTGACGACAGACGCGCCCACTGAAGCCAATATCGATGACCAGATCCAGGTCATTGATACCTATATCACTCAAGGCGTGGACGGCATCCTCTTTGCCGCCAATGACCCGGTCGCCATCGCGCCAGTGCTGCGCAAGGCATTGGAAGCCGGCATACATGTAGTTGGTTATGATGCCAATAGCGAGCCCGATGCCCGCGAATGGTTCGTCAACCAAGCCGAGTTTAACGGCATCGCCAAAGCCCTGGTCGATAGCCTGGCTGACCAGATGGGCGCGGATGCTTCCTTCGGCATCGTAACCTCGACCTTTACTACGCCCAACCAGGCGCGCTGGATCGCCGAAATGTGGGCTTATGCCAGCGAATGCTATCCCGACCTGACCTGGCTGGAGACACTCGAAGCGCAAGAAGACGCTGCACTCAGCTTCCAGCAAGCGCAGACGCTCATCAACAAATACGGTGAAGATATGGACGGCATCTTCGCGATGACTTCGGTGGCCACGCCCAACAGCGCCGATGCGGTGCAGCAGGCTGGCTTGTGCGAAGATGTAGCTGTGGTTGGCTTGGCGACGCCCAATGGCATGAAGCCCTATGTCAACGCTGGCTGCGTGCGCGATGTGATTCTGTGGAACCCTGTCGACCTGGGCTATGCGGCTGTCTATGTAACGCGCGCCGTTGTCGATGGCGAATTCGCGCCGGGCGATGGCTCCGTCATGGCGGGGCGCCTAGGCGAGTTGATGGTCGTCAATGGCAGCGAAGTCTTGCTTGGCCCTCCCTTCGTCTTCAATGCCGACAACATCAACGACTTCGACTTCTAGGTGGGATAATTGCTACCCCCTAGCTGTATAGCCCCTCCCCGGCCGCCTGTGTCTAAGCGGCGCAAAATGCGGGAGAGGAGCGCTTGAAAGCGAATTCGGGGCCTACAAGTCCCTCCCTCATTTTGGGGGAGGGGTTTAGGGTGGGAGTTTCACAGTAATGTCCAGCTCCCTCGCCAGCCTCATCCAGCTTTCACGCGCCTTGGGCGATCCCGCGCGGGATTATGTCATCATCGGCGAGGGCAATACTTCCCTGCGCTGTGATGCCGAGAGCTTCCTGGTCAAAGCCAGCGGGCATCAACTGCATGAAATCAGCGCTGAGGGCTTTGTGCGCCTGCGCATGGAGCCTATCCTTTCGCTATTGGACGACCCGCCCGCCACCCTCAGCGAAGAGAAAGCGCGCACGCAAGCGGCGGCGCTGGATGGGCGCGCTGGAGTGAAGGCCTCGGTCGAAGCCAGCTTCCACGCCATGCTGCTGCACGAGTGCGGCGCGCGCTACATCGGGCATACGCATCCCACCGCCGTCAATAAGCTCTTGTGCAGTGAATACGCCGCCGACTTCGCTCGGCAACGCCGCTTTCCTGACGAAGTCGTGCTCTGCGGTCCGCAGTCGGCGCTGGTGCCCTATGCCGATCCCGGCCTGCCGCTGGCGCTGGAGATGCGCAAGGCAGTGCGGGACTATCAGGCACAGCAAGGCGAAGCGCCCAAGCTCATCCTGCTGGTCAATCATGGCTTGGTCGCGCTGGGGCAGAGTCCGAGCGAGGTGCTGAACATCACGGCGATGGCCGTCAAGGCGGCGCGGATTTATCATGGCGCGCTGCTCACTGACAAGCCGACTCACCTGCCCGAAGCGGCAGTCTGGCATATCTATCGCCGGCCGGACGAGATTTATCGCCGGCAGCGATTTGTGAAAAGTTAAGCGGAAAAATGCTTGCCCTCCCCCCCGATTATGTTATACTGAGTGATATAGCTCCAAGGTAGGCGGTTATGCGAAAAGCAAGATGGTTTTTCTCGTTTCTGATCCTGTTCTGTTTCGCGCTGGCGGCGCATGCGCAAGATGGAGTAAGGCGGGTGGAAGTCCCTGGCGAGGGCAAGACGTTTAACATCCAATTCAAAGCGCATACCTATGTGATTGATCCCTTCGAAACGGTACCAACACCATACGCGCAACGTGTCGGGGGCAGGTGCGATACTAAAGGCGTTCCCGAATATATTGGCTTTAACAGCCAATTTGAAGTTAGCGCGCCTTGCACAGCAAAGTTTCGCGTACTGGGAGTTGATGACGGTTATAGAACAATGACAGTCATCCGCGTGCGCAAGAAGATCGATCTTCAGGTTGCTGCGAAGTGGAAGAAAAAGAAGCTGGGCACAGGCACCTATACAATGGCCGTTGGAGAATCGAGAGTGGCTGCCGAGTTGGATTTGGAAAATTCGTCTGGGGGATGCAGCCACGCATATGATGATGGCGACCCAAACGACGGCAATTTATTTAGAGGCATTGAGCACTACAATGCGCAAGGAAAAGCGACTCTCACAAATGACAGTTCCTGGTTTCGTGTCCTGCCCGAAATATGCAACTTGCGTCTGCGCGCTTTGAACGGCGATGACAGCAATGCGGGCACGCTCAAGTTATTGAAATTATCCAACGATCCAATAACAGCAATCCGCCCCTAAAATCAAGGGCGCGCAGGCTGCCCCCGCCGATGCCCCGACCCCGTCCGCCCGTGGAAGGCATCGCTGTGGTCCACAGTAAATCGGCGATTATAGAGACAATCTGCCCAATCCGCTCGCCAGCTGAAATCAGAATCCTCGCGCGCGCTTTGCTTTACAGGACCTTTCGGGGATTGAGAGTCATTTCGGGCGAGTCACCGCCTCGCCCCTACCCCAAATCTCTGTGCCCTCTGCGCCTCTGTGGTGAATTAATTTTGATGCGATTGCCCTGATCGCCGGCAGCGATTTGTGAAAAATTAAGCGGAGAAATGCTTGCATTTTCCCTTACAATATATTACAATAGATTATCTTAGATCAGAGGTGACATCATGGTAGCCAGAAACGTAGTAATTGCTTCTTTGATTTTGTTGTGTTTCTCGATAGTAGCGCAAGCGAAAGATGTAAAACGGGTGAAGGTTCCCGTCGTCGGCGAAACCTTCACTGTCAAGCTCAAACCGAACTCCGTTTATGTTGTTGATCCCTTCGAGACCGTAGCAACCCCAGCGGCAGAGATTGTCGAGGGTTGCATATCGAGTCTCGGTGGAAGTCTGCCCAATGTCATTGAATTTGGCACCCAGTTCCGGACCCTCGTAGCTGGCAGCGGCTGTTCTCTGAAACTGCGCGTCATAGACAACGATCCGACGACAAACGTCATGAGCTTCATGCTCGTGCGCGATCGTATTGAAATTGATGTGACCGGGGATTGGAAGAAAGTCAAGCTGGGCAAGGGCAGCTACGCAATTTTTCAAGACCCCAAGCGGGTAGCGATTGAGCTTGATTTGGAGAATTCGTCCGCGGGCTGCCGCGAAGTGCATGATGGCGACAAAAACGAAGCCAATCGAGCTTATGGCATTGAGCAAGACAAGCGAAACGGAAAAGCGATTATCGAAAATCGCGGATCTTGGTATCGCATCCTGCCCAAGCGCTGCAACTTGCGGCTGCGCGCTTTTGATGGTAAGACAGGCAAGCTCACGCTGTTCAAATTTGCCAACAAGGCGATTTTGCCGCGGTAACTGTCGATTCGCTGACTTCGCGTCATTTATCCATTATCTTGATTTGGGTGGCGGCAGCGCCATCCCATAATCAGGTTTGGAATGCAATCAAAGGGAAAACATGCCTACTCATGGTGCCCTGACCTGGCTCATCCCCGATGCCTACTTGGCTGCCCCCGCCGATGACGACCCGGTCAATAAAAACCACGAAGCCATCTGCGTGCTCAATGTCACGCCCGATGACGCCAATATCTTGCTGGATTTCTACTTTGAAGACCGTCCGCCCGTAGAGGGCATCGCGGTAGTCGCGCCTGCCAAGCGCTGCCCGCACCTGCGCCTGGACAAACCCGAGCAAATCGGCGGCTTCGAGATTCCTTTTGATGTGCCATATGGCGTCCGCTTGCGCAGCGATGTGCCGATTGTCGTGCAATACTCGCGGATGTATGCCAGCGGCGGTCGCATCGATAGCCTCATCACCACCATGGCCTACCCGGTCGAGTAAGCCGCCGCGGGTTCAATCGGGCAGCAACGTGTTCCAGGAGCGGAAGAGCAGGCGCTGCTCGCGAGAATAGCGCGCAAAGGTTTCGGGCAGGATATTGGGCTCTTCGTCCATGGTGCTGATATTCTGCGACTTCATCCAATAAGGTCCATAGCCGACATGCAGGGTCTTGCGGGTCTGCTGCGAGCGGTTAGTTAAACCGCCGTGGCGCAGATTCTCGGTGAAGAGGATTGCGTCGCCAGCGCGAACGGGCAGCCCAATCATTCCCGGTTCTTTGTCGGGGTCAGTTCCTTCGTATGGCGAGAGCATATTACTTTTGTGCGTGGCTGGCACGACGCAAAATTCGCCCTGCCCCGGTTGCACATCGTGAACGAAGTAGATCATCCGCACCATCATGCAGCTGATGCCGTCACTGGTATAGCTGTATCGATATTTAGAAGCGACTGGTCCGCCCAGGTGCGTGCTGGTCTGGTTGCCAGGATAGCGGATGCGAATCTCGGAATTGTTGATGGTCGGGCGTTCCTGGACAATGGCGCGGATGTATTCCATGGTAGGAGTGTGTCCGACCAGCAGATCAAAGACTGGGTCGGCATTGAAGAAGTCTTCGATGATCATGGTCTTGCCTGTTTGGCGCGCTCCGCGGACATAGTAGCCGTGCTCGGCATCATGCCGGTATTCAGGTCCCCAGGCGCTGACTTTGTCGGCCGGGCGCGAAAGCCGGGCTTCGGCACGGTCTTCTAGCGCGTCGATGGCGGCTGACAAGTCGCGCGTCTGGCTTTCACTCAACATGTTGCGGATGATAAGATACCCTTGGCGGTCAAATTCATAACGTTCAATCTCGTTCATGGTCTGTCTCCTTCTATAAAGAATGTTATGCGCAATTTTGCTTTGCGACTCAGCCACTGATTTTCAGCTTGTGTGAGCCACCCCGCCCGCAGAAGGGCGCGGATGCTGTTTGCTTATGGGCAACAGCGGTTGGGTGGTCTTATGGTAGCTCATGGCGCGGTTTCTTGAATCAGCTTGACCGGGCAGTTGATGCCGTGCCCGCCGCCTTCGACCACCACCTGCTCACCGACGAAACCAGCCGTTTCACGCCACAGGCTGTAGCTGATAATGTAGCCAATTTCACGACCATCGACGGGCATGGGCGCTAGAAAACTGGCGCTGCCACTGTATTGCCCAGCCTCATCGCGCAGCAGGCGGAAGTCGCCAAAGGTGATTTCACGCTCGTCGAGGACTGTGATGTGGATGGTCTCCGCCTCCCGCGCCTGGCAGTCGCCCGCATAGTCCAAGCGCCAGATGCCAGCGCCGGGCGGAGATTCGCGCATAGGCGCTGCCAGGCTGCCGCAGCCAGCCAAGAACACGATAAACAGCAGGCATAGCAGGTTGCCCAGCCGCGAAAGCGCCATTATCCGTGTAATTTGCCTCCCCCCGATTTTTCGGGGGGATCGAGGGGAGTAAGCCAAGCCTACAGCAGCACTTCCCGCCCGCTGGCTTCGCTGGCATAGATGGCGTTGAGCACCTGCATGACTTGCAAGGATTGCTCGGCTGGCACGGGCGAAGGCACGCCGTCCACGATGGCTTGGGCGAACTCAATGCACTCCTGCGCATGTGGCTCGGCTTGGTCGCGCGTGAGCTTCAAGGTTCGGTTGGTGAGTTGCTTGGTGTCATAATTCGTCTGATAAATCTCACAGCGGGGCCAGTGCGAGCCGCCTTTGTCGCCATAAAGCCACATCTGCATATCTTCGCTGTCGGTGTCGTGATGCAGCATCCACGAGACTTCCAGAACCAGCGTCGCGCCATTATCGAAGCGCACAAAAGCCAGCGCCAGTTCTTCGACATCCATCTCGGGCGGCACGAGGTTCAGGTTGTCCCACAAGCCAAAGGCTTTGGGGTTTTTCGCCAAGCGCTTGCTGGCCACGCCGGTCACCGAGATGGGGCGCGGATTGCCCATGAACCACAGCGTCAAGTCGAGGATGTGCACGCCGATATCGATGGTCGCGCCACCGCCGCTATGTTGCTTGAGTAGGAAGCCGGGCCTGGTGGGGATGGCGGTGCGGCGCAGCATCCAACTGCGGGCATGGTAGACCTCGCCCAGCGCGCCGGCGTCAATCTCGGCTTTCAGCGCTTTTGATTTGCCACTGAAGCGGAAGTGCTGGGCGGTCATCAGCAGTTTGCCACTGTGGTCGCGGGCGTCGATCATGCGTTGGACATCAGCGGGCGTTGGTGCCAGCGGCTTCTCGCAGATGACATGTTTGCCAGCTTCCAACGCGGCGATACTCAGGTCAGCGTGGTACATATTGGGTGTGCAGACATCGATGATGTCGATATCGGGGTCAGCTATGAGTTCGGCGCTGTCGCTGTACAGGCGGCTGATGCCATGCTGCGCGCCCCAGTGTTCCAATGCGGCTGGGGCAAGGTCTGCGCCAGCGACGACTTCGGCATGGGGCGAGGCCGCCCAACCTGGCATGTGCGCGCGGGCAATCCCGCCGACGCCGATGACACCCACTTTCAAACTGCTCATGTTCTCGCTCCTTATGATTTTTGGGGTTTTACCCAGGTATTTGTCTGCGCAGCATGGTACATAGCTTGCATGACGGCGCTGCGCCGCGCCGCTTCCTTCGCGCTGATCAATGGAACGGATTCGCCCAGCAGCGCCTCCAAAAACAGTACGAAGGCGTGGGGCCGGGCGGCGGGCAAGTCCGTCCATTCGCCACCATCCGCGCCCTCTAGATTATCCGACTTTAGGAACAATTTGCCATTGTCAACATAGGCGACGCCGCCTGTGCCGCTGATTAGCACCGGCTGGGGTCTCAGCATATCCACCCAGCCAGCCGCCAGCGAGGCGATGACGCCATTCGCAAAGCGCAGTAGACCTTCGCCATATTCATCGCATTCGTATCGCCCCAATGGGCGATCGACCTGCGCTGTAACGCGCTCGACATTGCCGAGCAGCCACATCAGCATATCCAGCGAATGCGCGCCTAGATCGCCAAAGCCGCCGCAGCCCGCCCGCTCCAGCTCCGTCATCCAGTGAAAGCCATCTTTGTACCAGCCGAGCCCGGGGTCGAACCAGCCCGCTAATGCGCCGTGATGCACATTGCTGTGCCGCGCCCGCGTGACCGTGCCGAAGACGCCGTCATCAATCCAGGTTTTGAGCTGTTGGCTGATTGGGTAGCTGCGCATGAAATGGCCGATCTGGAAGATGACGCCAGCCTCATCAATGGCGCGCTGCATGGCATAGGCGTCTTCGGCGCTACTGGCTAGCGGTTTTTCGACGAAGAGGTGCTTGCCGGCGGCGCAGGCGGCTGCGACCAATTCGCGGTGCAAGTTGGTCTCGGAGCAGACGATGACAGCATCGATAGCATCATCGCGCAGGATGTCGCGGTATTCGCTGACGGCGAGCCCCCCGCTGTGTCCGGCGGCGATGCTGGCGCGGGCGGGGTCGTTATCCCAAAGCGACTTGATGGTGAATTGCGCGGGGCGCTCCAAAATGGACTGGATGAATGAGGGCGCGTGGATGTGCGCCACGCCCAAAAATGCGAGTGTTTTCATGCCGACTCCTTGTTTGGCTTTGCGGCGCTAGTTGTAGCACAGCGCGGCGAAAATGCACACTCGCTTCTGCCAGTTGCCAGAGCGCGATTTTGGACTATAGTTCACAGGATACATACGAGCATGGCAGGAGACGAACATGGCATACCGCCTCACTTATGACGAATTGGAAGCGCGCTGGCGGGACGCAAGCCCCTCGCCGACCGATGACGGCGCTGTCGAACTGATTGTGCGCCGCCCTGTGCCTGAAGAGCGCGAAGAGTTGCAGCGCGCCAATTTCAGCGCCGAAGCTGGCTTGGAGGGCGATGACTGGCTGCGCCGCAGTGGTGACCCCGACGCCCAGATCACCTTGATGAACAGCCGCGTCGTTCACCTGCTGGCGGGCGATAAAGCGCGCTGGGCAGAAGCGGGCGACCAGCTATTTGTCGACCTGGAACTCAGCGAAGACAACCTGCCGCCAGGCACACGCTTGCAGATTGGCAGCGTCTTGATGGAAGTTAGTCCGCTGCCGCACACGGGCTGCAACAAGTTCGCTCGCCGCTTTGGCGTGCCCGCGCGCAAGTGGGTCATGTCTGATGAAGGCAAGCGCGCTCGCCGCCGGGGTATGTATACGCGCGTCGTACAAGATGGCGAGATCGCCGTGGGCGACCGCATCCGCAAAGTCTAGCCTCGTCACAGCGCAGGCAACCTGGAGGCATACATGATAGACGGCAAACTCATCCACCCGCAGATTTTGCAGGCGCTCGGCACAGCCGGGCACGGCGCGACCATCCTCATCCCCGATGGCAATTACCCTTTCGCCACCCATTCGCATCCACGGGCTCAGCGCGTCTACCTGAATCTGGCACCAGGCATCTGCACGGTTACCGATGTCATGCGCGCCATCCTCAGCTGCACGCCGGTCGAAGCCGCCCAGGTCATGCGCCGCGATGATGGCGCAGAGCCCAGCATCTACGCCGATTTTCGCAAGCTGCTGCCCGCTGATGCGCCGTTGCAGCCGCTGGAACGTTTTGATTTCTATGCAGCCGCCAAACAAGACAATTGCTGCCTGGTCATCGCGACTGGTGAGCAGCGCATCTACGCCAATATCCTGCTGACCATCGGCGTGGTGCAGCCGCCCGAGGCCATGGCGGTCTAGGCGCATGGCGATAGAAGCCGTCATCTATGATATGGACGGCGTGCTGGTCGATAGCGAAGTCTATTGGGATCAGGCGCGGGTCGACTTCGCTGCCGAGCGCGGCTTGCGCTGGACGGAAACCATGCAGCGGCAGGCTATGGGACGCAGCACCATCGGCTGGGCGAAGGTCATGCGCGAGCAACTGGCGCTGGGCATGTCACTGGAGGCGATCATCGCTGAGATGAAAGCGCGCGTCATCGCCCAATACGAGCAGCGCATGCCGACGCGTCCCGGCGCATTGGAGTCGGTGGCGGCGCTGCAGGCGCATTACCGCATCGGCTTGGCATCAGGCTCGCCGACCGAAATCATCAAAGCCGTCTTGCGCATCACCGGGCTGGATCAACAATTTGAAGTCATCATCTACGGCGATGAGGTGCCACGCGGCAAGCCAGCCCCCGATATCTACCTGGAAGCGCTGCGGCAGTTGAATATCGCGCCAGAGCGAGCGCTGGGCATCGAAGATTCCGCCAATGGCTTGCGGTCTTTGCAAGCGGCGGGCATGTTCGCCGTTGCCGCGCCCAGCCCCGGCTTCCCGCTACCGCCTAATGTCCTCGCGCTGGCGGATGCGCATATCCCTACTTTGGAAGATTTCACGGTGGATCTAGTGCGGGAAATAAGCACTTCTGAGCAAGTCGTGAAACATTGACCACAAAGGCTCATGGCTAAGGGAGATGTGGTGGTTTGCCTTGGCAAATCCTCTCTATGCCCTCTGTGTATCCTCGTTTCCTCTGTGGTGAATAATTTGACGCGATTGCCCTGGACCTGAAGCGGCGTATCATTTCTGCGCCGCGCGCGTTA
Source organism: Chloroflexota bacterium (assembly GCA_009840575.1). Lineage (GTDB taxonomy): Bacteria > Chloroflexota > Anaerolineae > Aggregatilineales > Phototrophicaceae > UBA6055. The sequence continues at coordinate 15,552 of VXNO01000104.1, forward strand.
CCATTAGGCAACAACCCAGGATCCGCTGGACGCAACATGTCACTGTCCTTCGACCAAGCCCACCGCACTGATTCGCCCTACCGCTGGGTGATTTTGACCATGGTCACTTTGTCGGGCTTTATCGTCATGGGCTTCCCCACGACCGGCTTGTCAGCCATGTTCAGCGAGGTCGCCGACTCACTGGGGTTGGACTTGGTGGAGATTGGCTTGATCTGGGGCGTCGGCTCGGTGATGGGCATTTTTACATCGGTGCTGGGCGGCAGCTTCATCGATTACTTCGGCACACGGCGCACCTTGGTGCTGCTCTGCCTCGCCACCGGGGTCAGCGGCGCGCTGCGTGGCTTCGCGGTCGACTTTTGGTCGCTGTTCATCACATCATTCCTGTTTGGCATGGTGCAGCCCATCCTGCCGATGAACTTCGTCAAGCTGAACCGCGAGTGGTTCGCCTCGCGCCAGTTGGGTTTCGCCGCTGGCGTCATGTCGGCGGGTTTCGCCACCGGGCTGATGCTGGGCTCGCGTTTGAGCGCGACGGTGCTTTCGCCGCTCTTGGGCGGCTGGCGCAATGTCTTGATCTTCTTGGGGCTTTGCGCGGTTGTGATGGCGGTTTTGTGGTATTTTGTTCATCCGCCCAATCAGCACCGCCGTCCCACAGAGCCGCTCGACCTGCGTGGAATGTTGCGCAGCCTGCGGACGGTGGCGCGCTACCGCGAGCTGTGGGTGATCTCGCTGGCGGTCTTCGGCGTGCTGGGGCTGATGCGCGGCTTGGTCGGCTATGTACCCACTTATCTGCGTGAGATCGGCTGGGGCGCGGTCGAGGCGGATACAGCCATCACGGTCTTCTTCTTTTGCAGTCTTGTCAGCGTGGTGCCGCTTTCGTACTTATCCGACCGGCTGGGCAACCGCAAGCTGGTCATGGCAGTTGGCACGACTATCATGAGCATCGGCACAGCGCTGATGTTCCTGGTGGGCGATAATTATTGGGGCGTGCTGCTGGCGATGGCGCTGGCAGGCTGCTGCTTCGATACTTTCATGGCGCTAAAAGGCGCATCCATCACCGAAATCGAGGGCTTGGACCTGGCTCTGATGGGCAGCGCGCTGGGCTTCGGCGGCATCTGGCAGAATCTCGGCACATCCATCACGCCGGCGCTGGGCAATGCGCTTACGCCAGTCGCGCTGAATCTGCCATTCCTGCTGTGGGCGGCCAGCGGCGCATTCGCCACCCTGGCGCTGCTGAGCTATCGCAAAGGCAAGAACCGCTAGATATCCCTGCGAGGGTATATGAGCGACTCTTGAGTCGCCTCTACGGTTGTTGTGTGGGCGCGGCCTTACACGGGTTACTCCCTGCCACCACCCCCAAAGAGACGCAGCAGGAAGAGGAACAGGTTGATGAAGTCCAGATACAGCGTCAGCGCGCCCATGATGCTGAATTTCAAGGCGCTTTCGGGATCGACCGTCATGCGCGGGTCCGCTGCCATCGCCGCGATGCGCTGGGTATCATAGGCGGTCAAAGCCGTGAAGAGCAGTACGCCGAAGATGCTGATGGCGAATTCGATCATCGTGCTGCCCAAGAAGATATTGACCACGCTGGCGATGATCAGCCCCAGCAAGCCCATCATAAAGTAGGCGCTATATTTGCTCAGATCGACATTGGTCGTCAAGCCGACGATGGTCATCGCCGCGAAGACGCCGGCTGTGCTGAGGAATGCCGCCGCGATTGACCCCAGCGTGAATGCCACAAAGATGATCGAAAAAGTAAGCCCCGTCAGCGCCGAGTAGACGAAGAAAAGCATGCCCGCCGCCGTCGCCGAGATGCGTTTGATGGCGAAGCTCAAGCCGAAGACGATGCCCAACTGCGCGAAGACCGCCAGCATCACCACCATCTGGTTGGGGATCATGCCACTGTTGCTGACTCCCAGCGCGATTGCCGCCGTAACCAGCAAGCCCATCGTCATCCAGCCATAGACATTGCGCATCATCGCGTTCAGCTGCAGGCCTTCCAACGGCTTGCCCTTGCTCTTTTGCGGATCAATGATGAAGCCATCATTTCTCATTTGCATTCTCGATTCTCCTATTCCATGCCCCTGTCAGACACGAGCATTAGTCTGATTGTTCTTAGGGATTATAACGAAATTTCGCCGCATTGGTGGCGCGTTTAGTCAAATTTATGCGCTTCTTATTTTGCCCCAAACGATGTTCTCCTTCGACTCGCTGCGCTCGGTGGTAGAATAGCCCCATGCGCATCATCCTGGCTTCTTCCTCGCCTCGCCGCAAAGAGCTGCTCGCTCAGTTGGGTTTGGGCTTTGCTATCATCAGCCCGGATATCGACGAATCGCTCCGCCCCGACGAAGACCTGACCGACTATGCACAGCGCCTGAGCCGAGAAAAAGCCGCCGCCGTGCTGAGGCAGATCGACCAGCAGCCCAGCCTCATCATCGCCGCCGATACCGTCGTCGAGCATCAGGGTGAGCTGCTCGGCAAACCAGCCAATGCCCAAGCCGCGCAAGCCATGTTGCTGCGTCTGCGTGGACGCGCGCACACTGTCATCAGCGGCTTCACCGTGCGGCGCGCCGGCGATACCTCGCGCAGCATCACCCGCTATGCCCGCACCATCGTGTATATGCGCGAGTACAGCGAAGCCGAAATCGCCGCTTACATCGCCAGTGGCGACCCCTTTGATAAAGCTGGCGGCTATGCTATCCAAAACAAGGCATTTCATCCCGTGGCGCGCATCAAGGGCAGTTACAGCAATGTGGTTGGCTTGCCGCTGGAGGCGCTGCGGCTGGCGCTGGCGGAACTGGGACTGCCGACCGCGTCTGACTAGCCGGGCAACAGCACCGATTTCACATTCACGCCAGCTTCCATCCGCTCAAAAGCCGCCTGCCAATTTTTCAGCGGATAGACGCCGCCGATGATTGGCGCGAGGTTGATCTGCCCGCTGCTCAACAAAGCCAGCGCCCGCTCCCAGGTAGCGTGCAAGTGGCTGAAGCTGCCCTGCAAGGTAACTGCCTTCTGCACCAGCGGATCCAGCGAAAAATCCAGCGGTTGCGGTCCCCAGCCGATCTTGGTGATGATGCCGTTGGGGCGCACCAACTGCATGGCTTGGCGCAGCGCGACCGAGACGCCGCTGCAATCAACCACCAGGTCAGCGCCAAAGCCATCGCCCAGCTCGCGGATAAGCTCCAGCGGGTCGCCTTTATCGATATTCAAAGTGTGCGTCGCGCCGATTTCCGCCGCCACCGCCAACCGCCTTTCATCATGCCGCGTGCCCAGCATGATGAGCTCGCTTGCGCCGCGCAGCTTGGCGATTAGCAGCGCCATCATGCCGATGGGGCCTGGCCCCTGGATGATCACGCAGTCGCCTGGTCGCACAACTGGCGTCTTCTCCACCAGCGCGTTGTAAGCCACGCAGATGGGCTCGGTCAGCGAGGCATGCTCAAAAGGCACATTGTCCGGGATGTGGTGCAAAATCTGCTGGCGGGCGCTGACATATTGCGTGAACGCGCCATCATAAAGCGCGCCATAACCCAGCCGCCGCGGGCATTGATTGTAATCGCCGCTGTGGCAATAGGCGCAGACTCCGCAGACCTCCGCCGCTGTTTCCACCGCCACGCGATCGCCCTCGGCAAAGCCGCGCACGCCCTCGCCAACTGCCGCTATCGTACCGCAGAATTCATGCCCCAGCACCAGCGGCAGCTTGACCGCCCAGCTTTGCTTTTCGCGCCACATGTGCAGGTCGCTGCCACAGACGCCGGCCGCGCGCACCTGCACGATGACATGCCCGGGCGCGGGGTCGGCTGGCTGCGGGATATCGCGCAATTCCACATTTTTGTCGGCGCGCCCATATTTGATTAGCGCTTGCATAACTCGTCCCTTCGCGGTCGTCTCGAAATATGTCAACTATGAAAAATACTTATCGCGCATTTCGTGCAGGAAGAGCAGCGACTCGCGCATTTCATCCATGCCATTCATGCCGTCTTCGATGCTGACCCAGCCGCTGTAGCCGACATCGCGCAGGATGCTGAAGATAGCGTCGTAGTCGTTCAAGCCGCGCCCGGTGACGCCATGCTGCAACTCCGGCGCATAGCCAATCGCGCCATCGCTGCCGCGCAGGGACTCCAGGCTCGCGCCCGGCGCAAGAAAGCGATCGCTGGCGTGCATGCTGACGACGCGCCCCGCCACCGCCCGCAGCAATTCCAGCGGATCATCGCCAGCCACAATCGCGTTGGACGGGTCATATTGCACGCCAAAATACTCGCGCTCGGGGATTGCCGCCAGCAGCTCGAGGAAAATCTCCTGCTTCTGCGCGAACTCCGGATAGTGCCAGAAGCCGTCTTTGTAGTGGTTCTCCAAGCCCAGCACGACATCATGCTTGCGCGCCACCGGGAGAACCTGCTCAATGCACTCGACCACCCATTCGATGCCCTGCTGGCGGGAGACTTCGGGATAGCGCTGGCCGCTGAGCACGCGACAGACCGCGCCAGGACCGCCCAGCATGCGCGTGATGCGAATCATCTCAGATTCGCGCTCGATGGCCCGTTGCCGAGCCGATTCATCGGGGTTGGTGAAATCGGGCGAGCAACACAGCATCGGCATGGCGAAACTGGCTTCCGCGATGGCGTCGCCCACGCTGTTGATATAGCTGTTGTCAAGACTGGTGAAGAAGCCCTCGTACATCTCCAAGCCTTCGGCGGGCAGGTCGCGCGCCATCTCGATCCAGTCGAAGACGGTCATGCCGCCGTTGGCGATGTCTTCCAGGTAGCATTTGGGGAAAGCGGCGATCTTCATGCGGCGTCCATGAGAAGCGGCGCTCAAGTGCCACAGGCGCTGAAGAGCACGATGCGGGTCGCCTGGCTGCCGTCGGGCTTTTCGATTGATTGAATAAACCGCTCAGCCCAAGCCAGCCCGCGCGTCTGTCCCGAGTTGAGTATTTCCAGGGTCAAGCCTTGATAGAACTTGCGCACAGTGTCTTCATCGTCGGCGGTTTCCAGGATCCAGCGTGTCTCGCCCAGCGCGCGCGGTCGGAAGAGGTCGTATTGCATATCAACCGTTTCAGCGTCGGGATAAGGCGCCGCCCACCAATTCTCGATATCGTAGTGGCATTTGATATCGGCGAGCAGGATGACGAGCGCGATGATGCCCAGCGACACGCCGCCGAGGATGAATAGCAGCTTGGGCAGTGGGGTGGGCTTTTGGTTTGGCTGGTACAATGCGCTGATGCCTCACAAGTGATTTGTCGACAGTATAGTCGAGCGAAAGCGTGATTGGCTAGGGTATTTCGCGGCTTGTGCCCAGTTGCGATGCAGGGAAAAATCCGCCGCAACTCGCCTATTGCAAGCCGCCGCAAGCTGTGTTAGATTATTGTATGATATATCGTTGTATGTACACGCAATTGGCTCCATCTGCTTACGCACAGGGTTTCATGACGGTAACGACTCGACAGGCGCATCGCCCCCCCCCGTTAATTGAGAGCGTTTCCAAAGCGCTTTTAGCTGGGCGCGCCAGCCTGCTTAGCAGATTTCCCGCAAGTCATCTCACATCCCATATACACACGAAAGGAGGCGCTATCGACGCAGCGTAACCTGCCGTTTTTGCAATCCAGGGTGTCGCCGGCGCGCCCGCCATTCAGCCTCGTCTGGCGAACCAATTCGGAGCAGGCAATTTTCATTAATCGGCTAAGTGTGTAGGAGACAACACATGAAAGCGAGAACACTTTTCTTCATCCTTCTGGTCGCGGTCATCGCGGCGTTCAGCTTCACGGCTGCCGCCCAGGATGTCGCGCGTGAAGACACCGTCATCTTTGATATCGACGGTCCCGCCGGCGCGGTCGCCAACTACGACCAGATGAACTGGATGCTGCCCCACAACCACCGCAACAAGGGCTTGCATCAAGCCGTTAACGAGCCGCTCTTCATCCTCAACTATGAAACCGGCGAGATCATGCCGTGGCTGGCTGAGAGCATGACAGCCAACGACACGTTGGATGTCTGGACTCTCAACCTGCGTGAAGGCGCGGAATGGTCAGATGGCGAAGCCTTCAACGCCGACGATGTCGTCTTCACCATGGAACTGCTGCTGGGTGACGAGACTCAAGCGCTGGGTGGCGCGGCAGGCATGCAGAATTGGGTCGAAAGCGTCGAGAAGGTTGACGACCACACAGTCGTATTCAACCTGAAGCAGCCGAACCCGCGCTTCCAGCTGGACAACTTCTCGGTGCGCATCTGGGGCAGCTACAACATTATTGCCGAGCATGTCTGGGCTGACAAAGACCCCTTCACCTTCAAGCACTTCGACCTTGAAAAAGGCTGGCCCCTCGGCACTGGACCCTATGTCATCACCTCCGCCAACGAGACCAGTTGGGTCTACGACCTCAACGAAGATTGGTGGGGCGCCAAGACCGGCGTCTTCAAGCTGCCTGAGCCGAAACGCGCCGTCTGGGTCGTAACCGGCAATGACCAGATCCGCACCACCATGGCTGTCGCCAACGAGCTGGACAGCATCATGGATGTCACCTTGGGCGCCTTCGAAGCCATGCAGGCGCAGAACGACAATATCTTCGCCTGGGTCGATGGCATGCCTTATGTATGGCTGGATCCCTGCCCGCGCCAGTTGTCCTTCCAGACGCAGGTCGCGCCTTGGGACAACCCCGAAATGCGCTGGGCGATCAACCACGCCATCAGCCGCCAGCAAGTCATTGACATCGCCTACGAAGGCGTCACCATCCCCTCGCGTACCCTGTATGTCGAGTATGGCGGCATGTTCCCCTACATCGATGCCATTGAAGAAGCTGGCATGACCTTCAACACCGAAGCCGATCTGGACGCCGCCGCCGCGCTGCTGGAGAAGAACGGCTACTCGCGCAATGATGACGGCCGCTGGGTCGATATGGACGGCGAAGCGCTCAGCCTGGCGATCCAGGTACACGAAGGCTTCGTTGAGAAGCGCCGCATCACTACCAACCTGGTTGAACAGTTGCAGACCTTCGGCATCGAGGCTTCCGCCGCGGTCATCGCTGGCGCGACCTGGGGCGACAACAAGCGCTTCGGCAACTACGAAGCTACCACCGACTGGGATGCCTGCGGTTCCATCAATGAGCCCTGGGCGTCGCTCCAGCGCTACACCAAACAATGGTGGCGGCCGGTTGGCGAGCCGAACACCGGCGGCCACAACCATGTCCGCTGGGATGGCATGAACAACGAGGCTTATAGCGAGATCGTCGCGCAACTCGGTACCCTGCCTCTGGGGCATCCGGATGCCATTGGTCTGGTTGTAGATGCTTACCGCTACCTCTACGAAGACCTGCCCTTCATCCCGCTGAACCAGGCGACCAAGCTCATCCCCTTCAACAGTACCTACTGGGAAGGCTGGCCCACCAGCGAGAACAACTGGAACCATCCGGCCACCTGGTGGCAATCGACACATCAATTCTTCCAGGAAATCACCAAAGCTGGAATGTAATTGACCAGGCAATCACTGAGGTTGGGGTGAAAAGCCCCAGCCTCTTATATATCGACGCAGTTGAAGATGGCACACAAATTCATTTATTTCATAGCCTGTTGCTGTTTATTCTATTTGGCTTCGCAAACGATAAGGTAAAGGGGCGCTGGCATGGGAGGAATATCTCTAAATTACCTGGTCCGCCGACTATTGGTATTTTTCCTCACGCTTTGGGTGGCTGCCACTTTGATCTTCATCATCCCGCGCCTGGCACCGGGCGACCCCATCGCGGCGATGGTGGCGCGCTTGTCCTATCAAGCCGGTTTTGTGGAAGACTCCAACGCCATCATTGAAGGCTGGAAAGAGCGCTTCGGCTTGAACGATCCGGTTTATGTGCAGTATGTGCGCTTTCTGGGTGGTCTGCTGCAGGGCGACCTCGGCTATTCGATGGCGCGTTTTCCGGCTACCGTGACCGAGCTGGTCGGCCGAGCCTTGCCCTGGACGATCGGCTTGGTCGGCGTCGCCACCGTCATTTTCTTCGTCGTCGGCAACCTCTGCGGGGCGCTGCTGGCTTGGAATCGAACGCCGCGCCTGGTCAAAGTGATGATCCCCATGTCGATGATCTTCACCTCCATCCCGCCTCTGTTAGCCGGCTTGCTGCTTAGCTACACCTTCGCCTTCCTGCTAGGCTGGTTTCCGCAGACCTATTCTTATGGCTTTGGCATGACGCCAGCCTTGACTTTGGAATTCGTCCTCAATGTGATTCATCACGGCACACTACCCGCCATGGCGATTGTTCTGGTTACATTCGGCTATTGGGCGCTGGGCATGCGCGGCATGATGGTCACCATTGAGGGCGAAGATTACATGATCCTGGCGCAGGCAAAAGGCTTGAAACCTTTCTACGTCCTCTACCGGTACATGATCCGCAACGCTATCCTGCCGCAGATGACGGCGCTGGCGGTCTCCATCGGCACCCTCGTCAACGGCGTGGTTCTTGTGGAAGTCATCTTCAACTACAACGGTATGGGTACCCTCATCGTCACTGCCCTGCGCGAGCAAGATTTTGGGCTTATCCAAGGCACAGCCTTCATCTTGATTACGACCAGCGCCCTGGCGGTGCTGATCATCGACTTGAGTTACCCACTGATTGACCCGCGCATTAGCCTGGAGGGGAGATAGACATGGCTGAAGACAGCAAGGTCAAAGACGCTCCCGTCGCTGGCGGCACAAAAGAAGCCGGCTTTCTCAATCGCTTTGATAACCCTTGGTTGAATTGGAAGTTTCTCAGCGGCACAGGCATCCTCGGCTTCATGTTTTTGCTGATTTTCCTCGGTTATCAATTGTGGGATACCGACCTGGCCTTGTCCGCGCGCGCGCCACTCAACCTGCCACCGGTCGGCTTTGAGAACTGGCGCGGGCAAGAAGGCATCCCTGAGCATCCGCTAGGCACAGAGAATAGCGGGCGCGACATGCTGGCGCTATGGATCGTCGGCACGCCGCGCACCATCTTTGTGGGCGTGGTCGCTGCGACCGTCGGCATGGTCGTTGGCATCGTCCTGGGTTTCATGGCGGGCTTCTTGGGCGGGACATTCGACGATGTGATTCGATTAGCCGTCGATATCGCCATCACCCAGCCCTCGCTACTATACCTTATCGTCATCCAGGCGGTCTTAGGCACGGTGGACTTGCTGACGATGGCGCTGTTGATTTCCTTATTCTCCTGGGCGACGCCGACTCGCTACATCCGCGCCCAGGTGCTGAGTATGAGGGAAAGCGGCTATGTGCAGATGGCGCGGCTCTCTGGCGTGCCGGTGCGCGACATCATGTTCAAGGAGATCATGCCCAACCTGCTGCCCTACCTCGGCGCGAGCTACATCGGCAATATGCAGGGCGCGATCATCTCGGCGGTGGGCTTGGAGGTGCTGGGCTTCGGTCCGCAGCGCATCCCCTCGCTGGGCGTGGCGATCTTCTTCGCCATCGAGGCGGGCGCGCTCTTCCGCGATATGTGGTGGTGGTGGGGCATCCCGACGGTAACTTTGTCGATTGTATTCACCGCGCTGCTGCTCATCAACCTGGGCTTGGACGAAGTCGCCAACCCGCGCCTGCGCAAAGCCAACTAGGGGGAGTTACATGTCTCAGCAATTGAACCCCCACCCTAAATCCCTCCCCCAAAATGAGGGAGTGATTTCAAATCAGAATCGCTCCTCATCCCTCCCCGTGGAGGAAGGGGCTGGGGGTAGGGGGAAAAACAGTCGCACCGTGCTTAATGTCGAGAAGCTGCGCATCCATTACGCCACGCCCCAGGGCGATGTCATCGCCGTCAGCGATATCAGCTTCAATCTCTACGAAGGCGAGACGCTGGGGCTGGTGGGTGAGAGCGGCTGTGGCAAGTCGACAACCGCCTATGGCATCTTGCAGCTCGTGCAGCCGCCCGGTTATATCGTGAATGGCAGCATTGAGGTCGATGGCACCGAAGTGCTGAACCTGGACGAAGAAGAGCTGCGCAAGTTCCGCTGGACGGGCTTGTCGCTCATCCCGCAAGGCGCGATGAACTCGCTGAACCCGACCATGCGCGTCAAAGATCAGATTATTGATGTGATCGAATCCCACGAGGGCAAACAAAAAGACCGCGAGGCGCTGCGCGAACGTATCTTTTCCCTCTTCCAAAATGTGGGCTTGCCCAACCGCATCTACAATATGTACCCGCATGAGCTATCCGGCGGCATGAAGCAGCGCGTCTGCATCGCTATGGCGGTGGCGCTGAACCCGACTGTGGTCATCGCTGATGAGGCCACCAGCGCGCTGGATGTGGTTGTGCAGCGCATCGTCGCCCAGACACTCATCAGCGTGAAAGACGACATCGGCGTTTCCTTGATCGTCATTGGGCACGATATGGGTTTGCTGGCGCAGATTGTCGACCGCATCGCTGTCATGTACGCCGGCAAAATGGTCGAAATCGCCCCCGTAGAAAATGTCTATGCCAAGCCCCTGCACCCCTACACGCAACTGCTGATCGACTCGATCCCCTCGATCAAAGAGCGCAAGCCGCTGAAGATCACCGAAGGCATCACGCATGACCCGCGCAACCCGCCATCGGGCTGCATCTTCCGCCTGCGCTGCCCCTTCGCCTGGCAGCATTGCGCCGAAGTCGAACCGCCGCAGATCATGATGGATGACCTGCATGAAGTCGCCTGTCATCTTTACGATGAGCATTTTGCTGAGAGGAGAGCCAATGCCCTCGCCACTATTGCAAATTCGTGACGCAACAAAAATCTATTACAGCGGCGGCTTCCTCGGACAGAAGAAGTCGGTAGTCGCGCTGGACAATTTCAATATGACCATTGGTGGCTCGCCAGCCACCATCACCACCATCGCTGGCGAAAGCGGCAGCGGCAAAACCACCCTCGCCAACCTTGTGCTGGGCTTCATCAAGCTGACATCGGGGCGGATTATCTTCGATGGCGAAGATATCACCGATATGGACAGCGACCAGCTAAAAGCCTATCGCCGCAATGTGCAGGCGGTCTTCCAGGATCCCTTCGGCGTCTACAACCCCTTCTATCGCATCGACCATGTCTTTGACCTGGTCAACCGCCACTTCAGCTTGTCCGACAACCAGAGCGAATACCGCGATATGGTCGAGGCGGGTTTGAATGTGGTCGGCTTGTATGGCGAAGATGTGCTGCGCAAATACCCCCACCAGCTCAGTGGCGGACAGCGGCAGCGCATCATGATGGCGCGCGCTTATATGATCAAGCCCAAGCTGATCGTCGCCGATGAGCCGGTTTCTATGGTCGATGCCAGCCTGCGCGCGTCAATCCTGGACGCCATGTTGCGCCTGCGCGACGAGCACGGCATTTCTTTCTTGTACATCACGCATGACCTCAGCACCGCCTACCAAATCGGCGATGAAATCTATATGCTCTACCAGGGTACCACCGCCGAGCGCGGTACCGCTGTGGATGTCATCGACTCGCCCCAGCACCCCTATGTGCAGTTGCTGATCGACAGCGTGCCCGTGCCCGACCCGACCGATAAGTGGGATGTCAATATCTCGCTGCCCAGCGAAGAAGAGATGCGCACAGCCGCCGCGCAAGGCTGTCGCTATTATCCGCGCTGCCCGCACCGCATGGACAAATGCCTGGAAGAACAGCCGCCGCTCTTCATGATGGAAAAACCCAAACACGAAGCGGCTTGCTACCTGTATGAAGAGCGCGAAGTCGCGCCGCAGGAATTGTCTTTGGTGGAAAATCGCCCCAAGAGCATCGCCGCCATCTCCAGCCGGAGCCGCAACCGCGAGCGCATCGCAGCCGCTGTACTGATTATCCTCGGCTTTGCGCTGGGCGTCATCATCGCGCTGAACCGCGAACCAGAAATTGAAGTGCGGACAGTCGTCGAGACTGTCATTGTAACCGCCGTGGTGACTCCGCAAGAAGCTGTCGCCACCGCGACCGCCATGCCAACCGATGTCCCTGAGCCAGAACCAGCGGCAGAAGAAGTTATCGCGCCAAAATTTGTCATCGAACGCGATGGCGCGGCTGACAAAGGCAGCATCACCTGGGGCGAAGATACGGTCGGCGAAATCGAATCCGCCGATGACCGCCATCGCTACCGCCTGGCTGGCATCGCCGGCGAGACCGTGGGCATCAAGCTGATTACCGGCGGCCGCGGCTTGAGCGGCACCGGCTTCTTCTCACCGCTGATGACCATCTACGCGCCCGATGGCAGCATCGTCTTCGCCTTCGATAGCGCTCGCCGCAGCAATAGTGGCGAACTCACCTTCGGCGCGACTGGCGCTTATGAAGTGCTGCTGGGCGCGGATGACCGTGGCCGTGGCGTCGATGCCTATACCATCACCATCGAAGGCGAAAAGCCCGAGCCAACCCCGCTGCCGACTCTCGTTCCGCCCGATTTCGTCATCGAGCGAGAAGGCGCTGTGGACAAGGGCGCTATCGTCTTGGGCGAAGATATGGTCGATGAAATCCAAAGCGCCGATGACCGCCATAGCTACAGCTTTGAAGGCGTCGCCGGCAGCACAGTCGAAATCAAGCTCATCACTGGCGGGCGTGGCTTGAGCGGCACCGGCTTCTTCGCGCCGCTGGCGACCATCTATGCGCCTGATGGCAGCATCGTCTTTGCCTTTGATAGCGCTCGCCGTAGCAACCGCGGCACGTTCACCTTTGCCGAAACCGGCAGCTACGCGGTGCTGCTGGGCGCGGACGAACGGGGACGCGGCGTGGATGCCTATACCATCACCTTCACAGCCGCAGACGGTTAATTTTGCCTTCTGCCAGCAGCAAAGTCTTGCGCGCGCCGCTGATAGGCGTATACTATGCGCCGCAAAGACAAACAATGTGTAGCGAGGATAATTCGCCATGCTAACCCAGCAACAGATCGACTTCTTCCACGAAAACGGCTTCCTGCGCATCCCGCAGGTCTTTGATGAAAACGAGATCAACGCGCTTTCTGGCAGCCTCGACCGCCTGATCGAAGATTGGGCGATCACCAGCCCCGGTTGGTCGGGTCCCTGGCGCGATGTCTATTTTGACGATGAGCTGGAGAAGCGGGTCAAGCTCACCGCCATGCACGACCTGCACCTGTATTCCGATGCCTGGATGCGCGCGGTTACGCATGCCAAGCTGGGCAAAGCGCTTTCGCAATTGCTGGAGTCCAGCGTCGAGCTGCACCACACCACCATGCACATCAAACCGCCGCAGACCGGGCATCCCTTCCCTATGCACCAGGATTACCCCTTCTATGAGCATGCCGATGGGCGTTATATCGATTGCCTGGTGCATCTGGACGATACCTTCCATGAAAATGGCGAGATCCGCTTCCTGGCGGGTTCGCACAAGCGCGGCAAGATCCCCCATGTGCTGCAAAATGCCGATGGCAGCCCGTGTTCGCCGCACCTCGATGCCAATGAATACAAGTTGGAAGATACCGTGCCCGTGCCCGCCAAGCGCGGCGATGTGGTTGTCTTTCATCTTTACTGTATCCACGGCAGCTATATCAACCAGACCAGCGATCCCCGCCGCATGGTACGCATGGGCTTCCGCGACCCACACAATGACCAGTGGGCTGGGCAGAGCATGGGCCGCCCGGGCTTGATCGTGCATGGCTACCGCGAACGGCGCGATAAAGAGGAACTGCTCAAACAGACCTGAGCCAGATTTCCCCATCAAACCGGAGTTGGCATGAAAATCGGACTCATCCCGCTGGACGAGCGCCCGGTGAACACGCGCTTCCCGCGTATGATCGGCGCGATCGCCGGCCTTGATGTCACCCTGCCGCCGTCTGAATTGCTAAGCCACTTTCGCAAGCCCGCCGATTGCGCCGCGCTGGGCGACTGGCTGCTGCAAAACGCACCCGAGATGGACGCGCTGGTCCTGTCGCTGGAGATGCTGGTCTATGGCGGGTTAGTGCCATCGCGCATCACCGACGATAGCCCGCTGGAGACGCTGCGCCGCCTGGACATCTTGCGCGAGCTCAAGCGCCGGCAGACGGACCTGCCCATCTATGCCTTCGGGCTGGTAACGCGCATATCCAAAAATCGCGCCAGCGTCGAAGAGCCGAGCTATTGGCATGAATCAGGTCCCGAGCTTTATGCCTATTCCCAACAATACGACGCGCAGCACTTCGGCGGGCAGTCCGCGCCTGAGCATTCGCCAGAAGCGGCGCATTTGCAGGACATGCTGCGGCGGCGCGCGCGCAACCACCTGGTCAACCTGGCGACGCTCGACCTGCTGGCGGACGACATCTTCGACCTGCTGGTCATCAGCTCGGACGACACCAGCGAATACAGCTTTGGCACGCGCGAGAAAGCCTGGCTGCGCGAGTGGGCGCGGCGGCGCGGCGATGACCCGCGACTCTTGATGTATCCCGGCGCGGACGAAGTCGGCAGCGCATTGCTGGCGCGGGCGATGCTGGCGGCGCTGGACGAGAAGCCACGCTTCTTTGTGCATCCCGCCATCCCCGCCGATGCCGAGCGAATCGCGCCTTTCGAAGACGGTCCTGTACGTCTCACATTGCAGCGGCAGATTCGCGCGGTTGGTGGCGAGCAAGTAGAGCATATTGACCAAGCCGACCTACTGGTCGCGCTCAACACACCCGCCCCCAGCGGCAGCGATTTTTTTGACCCCGCCCATGCCAAAAGCGACCGCGCCTACCGCGCCGAAGCTATCGAGGCTTTTGCGGCGCAGATTGCCGACTGGACGGCTGCTGGCAAGCGCGTCATCGTCTGCGATGTGGCTTACCCGAATGGCAGCGACCCTGTGTTGATCGAAGCGCTGCAGCGGCATGTCCCGCTCTTGTCGCTGGCGGCTTATGGCGCTTGGAACACGGCGGGCAACACCATTGGCGTGGCGCTGGCGCAAGGCATCGCGAACTTGCGCCGGGCGGACGCGACAGCGGCACAACAATTCCTGGCGCGCCGCTTCATCGAAGACCACTGCTTCATGCACTGCGTGCGCCCGCAACTGGATGCCAGCGCCACGCTCTATTCCGCCGAAACCGAGCGTGAGATGACCGCCTTGACAGCGCGAGACCTGCAAGCGGAGATCGAGCAAATGCCCGACCTGCGCGGCTGGCGCGTTTCCAATGTGCGGCTGCCCTGGCGGCGGCGCTTCGAAGTGGACTTTGACCTAGAATGTTGAGTTCTGAATAGGAAAAGCTTTGCCACAGAAGTAAGACCAAGTTAATCGTGAGAATGGAATCTGTAGGGGACAGGCGATGACTCGCCCGTAATTACCTGTTTCTTTCGTCAATTCTTGCTGAGAAGCCTTTCGTATTCTGCGATTAACTCATCCATGATCGCCGTCCAGCTTTGCGTTTCGGCAAAGGCGCGGGCTTGCCGCCCCATCCAGCGCATCTTCTCGCGGTCTGCTGCTATCGCGCGGATGCCCTGCGCCAGCCTGCTGGTATCGCCGCTTTCAAATGTATAGCCAGTGATGCCTTCGCGCAGGACTTCGCTCACGCCGCCGACGCGCGCCGCCACGACCGGCAAGCCAGCCGCCATCGCCTCGACAACGACCAAGCCGAATGTCTCCAGCCGCGAGGGGAATACAAAGATATCGGCGCTGGCATAGGCGCTGGCCAGCCTGTCGCCGCGCAGGTAGCCCTGGAAGCTCACCGGCAGCCCGGCGAAGTATTGCTCCAGCCGCTTTCTCGCCGGGCCATCGCCCACCAGCGCCAGTCGGATATTCGACAGTTGCTGCAGGGCAGGACGGATATGCTCCAGTTGCTTTTCATCGGACAGGCGCCCCACATAGACCAGCAAGGTGTCGTCCGGGTGCCCCTGGCTCATCTCGGCGCGCATGGCGGATGAGCGGAAACGGGGGTGAAAAGCCGCTGCATCCACTCCGCGCCGCCACAAACCCACATCGCGTATGCCCAAATGTTGCATCTGCCGCTGTACAAGCTGTGATGGCGCAAGCCGCGCATCCGCCCAGTTGAAGACCCGCCGCGTCAACCGGTCGATGAGCGGGCGCGCGACATCCAGCCGCAATCCGCCCACCTGGAACTGGCTGGCCAGCCGCGCATAATCGAGATGGAAAGAAGCCACAGTCGGCACACCCAGCCATTTCAGCATCGCCATAGTCGGGATGCCGGTCATGGCGGGGTGGAAGAGATGGGCGATATCCGGTTGGAAGGCGGCAATATCACGAAATAGCCCTGTGGTTACAAAGCCGAGGCGCGCTTCTGGGTAGAGGGGGACGGCGATGCTGGGTAGGCTGCGGATGGGCGTATCGTTGTAGTGGCGATTTTCGCCATAGCGCGGCGCGATCAGCATAACCTCTATGCCGCGCGCAGTCAGATGATCCAGCAGCAGGCAAGCTACCTTGACGATGCCATCGACCTTGGGCAAAAAAGTTTCGCTGACAATTGCGACGCGCATGGCTAGCCTCAGCTGCGAATGCCCTTAGTTGTAACACGGTCTGGCAGGCGTCGGCGCAGATCATCCCCACAGCGACAAAAACCCTTGCATGCTATACTCTTGCTACCAGCCAGCGCCGAGAGGTCTCGCTATGTCCACAGAAATGCTGCTCGAAAAAGCGCCCACGCAAGAAGTGATGCCTGCCGCCAGCGACTTCGTCACGCTTGAAGACTACTTCGCTATCGCAGCCGAGCGCGAAGAGCGCATCGAATACATCGACGGGGAGATCTTCTTTATGGACGGGGTTACATTTGCTCACGGTCGGATCCAGATCAACGTGATACGCATTCTGCTGGGTCAGTTAGCGGCAGACGAATATGTCATTCAAAGCAGCAGTGTCAGTGTGCATATTGACCCATCCGCCTATCTTCTTCCTGATCTGTCTGTTATCCGCGGACGGGAGCAGCCCGCGCGCAGAGGCACCGCCCTTGTGAACCCTGCCCTGGTGGTCGAGGTGCTTTCGAAATCGACCGCGTATAGAGACCATGGTGTGAAGCTGCAACGCTACCGCGAGATCCCCAGCCTGGAGCATTACCTCATCATCGAGCAGCAGCGCGTCTATGTTGAGCTGCACAGCCGCGTTGATGGCGCTTGGGCGCAGCGCGCCTTCTCCGCTCTTGAAGAAACGGTGCCGCTGGATAGCCTGGGCGCGTCGCTGAGCCTGGCGCAGATCTACCGCGGCATTGACCTTGCCCACGGTTAGCCCCCGCGCGCAATCTCCGCAAATTCATAGACAAGCGTGCTATACTCTTGCTACCAGCCAGCGCCGAGAGGTCTCGCTATGTCCACAGAAATGCTGCTCGAAAAAGCGCCCACGCAAGAAGTGATGCCTGCCGCCAGCGACTTCGTCACGCTTGAAGACTACTTCGCTATCGCAGCCGAGCGCGAAGAGCGCATCGAATACATCGACGGGGAGATCTTCTTTATGGACGGGGTTACATTTGCTCACGGTCGGATCCAGATCAACGTGATACGCATTCTGCTGGGTCAGTTAGCGGCAGACGAATATGTCATTCAAAGCAGCAGTGTCAGTGTGCATATTGACCCATCCGCCTATCTTCTTCCTGATCTGTCTGTTATCCGCGGACGGGAGCAGCCCGCGCGCAGAGGCACCGCCCTTGTGAACCCTGCCCTGGTGGTCGAGGTGCTTTCGAAATCGACCGCGTATAGAGACCATGGTGTGAAGCTGCAACGCTACCGCGAGATCCCCAGCCTGGAGCATTACCTCATCATCGAGCAGCAGCGCGTCTATGTTGAGCTGCACAGCCGCGTTGATGGCGCTTGGGCGCAGCGCGCCTTCTCCGCTCTTGAAGAAACGGTGCCGCTGGATAGCCTGGGCGCGTCGCTGAGCCTGGCGCAGATCTACCGCGGCATTGACTTCGTCAGCTAGCGCCATGACCGCTGACGCCTCGCCTCGAGCCAGCAACCCGCCGCCCCTCTCTGGCGAGCCTGCCGCCATGCAGAGCCTGCCTTATTGGGCGCGCGCGACCAACCCCATCGTGCGCCGCCATCTAGGTTTGTATTGGCGCACCCTGCCGCCTGAGTTCGAGCCGATTTTCTATATCTGCGGCTTTTGGATCGCCCTGCTGGTCATCGGCATCTTCGTCCCTTTCGTAACCGACCTGGCGACCACCGTGATTGTGGTATCTGTGCTGGTTATCCCGGTCGGCGCGATTTTTTATGCGCGGGCGCTGATATCAATCGCGGGCAATTCGGCGGCGGTGATGGCGGACGAGCTGCGCAACAACACCATGCTGCTGCTCATGTCGACGCCGATGTCGCTGGATCAGATTTTGCTGGGCAAGGTGGCTTCGGCAATCTGGCGAAAGATGGACGACCTGATTCTTATCGTGCAAGGCGCGGCGATATTCGGCCCGCCACTCATCATCATGCACTACGCCGGACTCTTCCCATTGCGCGAGTCGGGCGGGCTGCCCTTTGTGCTGATTATCGCCATGACGCTGACCTCGCTGCTGCGCCTGGTGCTGGAGCCGCTGATGTTCGGCATGGTGGGCGTGGGCATTGGCGCGTTTCTGCCCATCCGCAGCTTGGCCATCAGCGTGTCGGTGGCGTGGGTCGGCTTTTATCTGCTGCTGATTAATATGCTGCAGCAGCTCAACTTGCAGCAACTGGATTTCGTGCTGGACAGTGGCGATGGCTTGGCCTGGGCGCTGGCGATGATTGTGCTGCTGGATCTGGCGCTGCCGGTCGCGCTGCCTTATGCGTTGATTCGGCTGGTGAGCGCGCTGCTGTCGCGGCGTCTGCGGGCGGGGTGAGGGCAAAGCTGCGTCTATCCAGCAAACTCGTTACTCCCATAGAACGCATGTCTTGACAGATAATAGAGATACGAGCTATTATGAGTTTGGTGTTAGAGGGAGGTGAATCATGGCAAAAGGGAAAAACCAGTGGGTCAGCCCTAATGGCGACGGTCGTTGGAAAGTTCAAGGACAAGGTAACTCGAAGTCCACAGCCATCTATGATACAAAACAGGATGTAGTGGGCCGTGGCCGCGAAATCGCCAAAAACCAAAGTTCTGAACTCTTTGTGAAACGCCGGGACGGAACAATACAGAAAAGAAACAGCTACGGAAACGATCCACATCCGCCGAAAGGATAAGCGGCGTTTGCCATAGCAGCTATCCGATAGATACAATAAGACGGTCTCTGTGCTATCTTTTCTCTGTATCCTCTGTGCCTCTGTGGTGAATCCCCATGACCAACCGACTCTACTACGGCGACAACCTCGACATCCTGCGCAGCCGCGAATACTTCCCGGATGCCTTCGTCGACCTCATCTACCTCGACCCGCCTTTCAATAGCAACCGCGACCACAACGTCCTCTTCAAAGCCGAGAGCGGCGCGGAAAGCGAAGCGCAAATCACCGCCTTCGAAGACACCTGGCACTGGGGCGAAACCGCCGAAGCCACCTACCGCGACCTCATCACCGACGCGCCAGTGAAGGTCTCGACGGCGATTGAAGCGCTGATGAACCTCATTGACCGCAACCAGATGATGGCGTATTTGGTCATGATGGCGGCGCGGCTGGTCGAGCTGCACCGCGTCTTGAATCCGACCGGCAGCCTCTACCTGCATTGCGACCCGACCGCCAGCCATTATCTGAAAATCGTGCTGGACGCGATTTTTGGCCCCGTCAATTTTCGGAATGAGATTACTTGGAAGCGAACGGGCGCACATGACCTGGGTGCGAAACAGTGGCCTGATATTGTTGATGTGATCCTGATGTTTAGCAAGTCTGAGAAGTGGACTTGGAATCGAGCTTATGCCAACATCAATGGTGGTGAGAGGATTAAAGGATTCCCTCACACTGATGAACGTGGCGCGTATGCTACTCGGGATATGACTGGCGGAAAAGCTGGTGGGGCAGAAGCATATCGAGCTTGGCGAGGCAGAAATCCCAGCAGTGGGCGCGCTTGGGCATTGCCTGGCTACCATCGCTTCCCCAAATGGCTGCAAGAGTTGTTGCCGAGCGAAGAAGATTGGGCGAGGCTGGGTATCCATGCAAAAATGGATTTACTGGACAGCCTAGGGGTGATTCACTGGCCAGCCAAAGAAGATGGTATGCCTCGACTCAAGTATTATTATGATGATAGTCCGGGCATTTTGATTGGTAATATCTGGACAGACATTCCTCCTATTGGTGCCCACGCCAAAGAACGGCTCGGCTACCCCACGCAAAAGCCGCTCGCTTTGATGAGGCGCATCATCCGCGCTTCGTCGAACGAAGGCGACCTCGTCTTTGACCCCTTCTGCGGCTGCGGCACCACCTGCGCGGCCGCTCATCAGCTCAAGCGCCGCTGGATTGGTATCGACATCACCCATCTCGGCATCGCTCTGCAGAAGTATCGCCTGGGCGATATGTTCGAGTTGGAATCGGGCAAGGACTACAAGGTCATCGGCGAGCCAACCACAGTCGCCGGCGCGCGCGAGCTGGCGCAGGACTCCGCCAACGAGGGTCGCTATCAGTTTGAATGGTGGGCGCTTTCACTGGTGGGTGCCAAGCCGGTCGGCGGGCAGGCGGGTTCTCGCAAGGGCAAAAAAGGCGCGGACAAGGGCATCGATGGCCTCATCAATTTCTTCGAGCAGGATGCCAAAGGCAAGGCGCGGGCGCGAAAAGTTGTCGTGCAGGTGAAATCGGGGGCGGTGAAAGCCGGCGACATCCGCGATTTAGCAGGCACAATCGAGCGTGAAAAAGCGGCTATCGGCGTATTCGTCACGCTGGAAAATCCCACCCAGCCGATGCTCAAGGAAGCGCTGGCGGCTGGTTATTATGAGTCCGACTTTTGGCGGCAGTCCTATCGCAAGCTACAGATTCTGTCGATTCGCGATCTCTTTGATGGCGAGCGCGTCGATATGCCGCCGCAGCACGGCACATTCAAGCGGGCGAGCCGCGCTAGAACCAGCGATGGCAAGCAGCAGAGCGATTTGATTTGATGTTCAGATTGCGCTATTATCGTGTTGTTGCAGACGACATTGTTGCGGAAAGGTGTATAGCGTGGATCAGAATACCCAGTTCATCATTACGGTTGGCACTGTCATTGGCGTGTTCTTGTGGTTGAAGAACGATATCAATCAACTCAATGGGCGGATTGATAATCTTAACATGCGCATTGATAACCTCAGTACCCGAATGGATAAGCTAAAAGACGAAGTTGCGGCTTTGCGCGAAAGCATTGCTTGGATGCGCGGGCGCATGGGCTTCACGGAGCCACAGCAGCCACCCAGCGCCGACTAAATCTTACGGGCGAATCACTGACTCGCCCCTGCACTTTCCTCTGTGCCGACGGTCAGTGTCTACGCGTCCCTCTGTGGCTCTGTGGCGAATCACCCCTTCACCGCGCCCAGCGTCAGCCTCTTTATAAACTCAGTATCTAATCCTCGCGGCTGCGGCGGTCAACAATGTAAACCGCAGCCAATACAACTGCTGTAGACCCGATTACGCCAAGTCCTTCCGCTCTAAATCCTGCCAGAATAACTGCTGTACCACACAAAATTAGTGTCATCGCCAAGGCGAAACCGAGCCACATCCCGCGTCTTTCGCGCTGAATGGACGCGTCTATCACTTTGACTTCGGAAGTCCGTCTATGTTGACCGTGCTGAGCGAATTCATCTACGATGATTCTTTGTATTTCAGGAGTGTATGCAGCGAGCATACTTGGAGGTGGCATAAGCCCCGTCGTTTGCTCAACATGGATGACTTGTCTGAAATACTGGAATAGCTCTTCGCGTTGGTCTTCGGGAAGATTCTGAATTGCATCGGGTAGCTTTGGAACTGGAGATCTTTCAGGCTGGGTCTCTGGCGACACGGTTTCGTCAGCCACTCAATGATTCCTCTATTTCGTTTTCTTTATGCTGTCCAATCGCCCACCAGAGGCTGGCTCCAACCGCTTCCCAATCGGCGCGTATTGCATCCGCGTCTGAACGGTCAAGTATCTGCTTTGCGTAGTAGCGCGTGTAAGAACCAGAAAAATCTACGAGACTCGCTACACCGCTTAGGAAAGGTCGCTTGGGCAAACTAAAGGAATTGGCAATCTTCCGCGTATCGTATGCCATCGCTTGCTCCATATCTGCGCTGCCAACATTATCTGCGCATTGTAGTGAATTCTTGCTTCGCCTGTCAACTTCCCTCAGCCCTTCACCGCGCCCAGCGTCAGCCCGCGGATGAAATAGCGCTGGAAGAACACAAAGATGAACAGAGTCGGCAGCGAGCCTATCAAACTTGCCGCCGCCTGCCCGCCCCAATCCACTGAATACTGCCCGGTCAGGTTCAAGATGCCCACCATGATGGTGCGGCTCTCGGCGCGCTGCGTCAGGATGAAGGGCCACAGGAAGTCGTTCCATATCCAGGTGAATTGCAGGGTGGCCAGCACCGCCAGCGCCGGCAGGGTCAGCGGCAGCATGATGCGCAAGAAGATGCTGTATTCATTCGCGCCATCAATCAGCGCCGCTTCCCGCAGGGCATTGGGCACGACCTGAAAGAAATTGCGCATGACCAACGTGCAGATGGGGATGCCAAAAGCGGTGTGCACGATGATGACCGCCCACAAAGTATCGTACAAGCCGATGTCGTTCATCAAGCGGAAGACGGGAATTAGCGCGATCTGCGGCGGCAAGAACATACCCGCCACAATGAAGACGAAGAGCAGCCCATCACCACGAAAACGATACTTGCCCAGCCCATAGCCAGCCAAAGTGCCTAGCCCGATGGAAAGCAGCGAGGCGGGCATCGTCAGCAGCAGCGAATTGCCTAGATACAAGCCCAGGTTGCCCGCGTCCGGGTCTAGCACGCGCGCGAAATTGTGGGTTTCGAAGCTGCGCGGGATCGTCCAATAGCCGCCCGCCGAGACCTCCGCCTGCGTCTTGAAAGCCGTAACGATCGCGCCATAGACCGGCACCATGAACAAAATGAGCATGACCGTCAAAGCGCCATAGCGCAGCGCCTCGCCCAGCCACCGCGACCAGTTGCCGCGCGCAAAGAATCCACTGCTTTGAAGCCCCTCCCTCATTTTGGGGTCGCGTAGACACTGACCCGTCGGGGAGGGGTTTGGGGTGGTAGCCTTCCCGCTACTCATACAGCTCCTCGGCGCGGGCGGTCTGACGGAAGTACAAGAAGATGATGATGAGCGTCATGACGAAGAGGATAACGGCTGCCGAGCTGCCATAACCCATCTTGAACTTGCGGAAGGACTCGCTGTACATAAAGACTGCCAATGTATCCGACTTGTTAAACGGACCGCCGCGCGTCATCACCCAGATGATCTCGAAGCTCTTGAGCGCGTTGATCGCCGTCAGCGCCAGCACGACGACTGTGGACGGGCGCAACATGGGAATGATGACCTTGCGCAGGGTCTGCCAGGCGCTCGCGCCATCGACCTTGGCGGCTTCGACCAGCGGTGCCGGCACAGAGGTCAAGCCAGCCAGGAAGATGACCATGTTTAGACCGGTCTGCTGCCAAGCCCAGGCGACAAACACAGCGTAGAGCGCGGTATTCGGGTTGGCGAGCCAGGCGGTGGCGAGGCTGTCCATGCCCAGCGCGCGCAAAAAGATATTGACGATGCCCAGCTTGGGGCTATACAGCCAGACCCAGATGATGCCGATGATGACGGGCGAGAGGCAGATGGGCAGGTAAAAAAGCGATTTGTAAATCGTATTAATTGTACGTTTGCCCTGCAAGCCTAGCGCCAGCGCCAAACCCAGCAGAGTCGGCACAGTCATCGCCAGCCCCAGCCAGACGGCGGTGTTGCGGATGGCATTGCTGAACAAGCGGTCGCTGAAGATTTTTTCGAAGTTCGCCAGCCCGATGAACTCGTAGTCGGTGCCATAACCGACCCAATCGGTGAACGAATAATAAAGCGAGTTCAATGTAGGCAGAATGACAAAGG
Source organism: Chloroflexota bacterium (assembly GCA_009840575.1). GTDB lineage: Bacteria > Chloroflexota > Anaerolineae > Aggregatilineales > Phototrophicaceae > UBA6055. The sequence continues at coordinate 39,323 of VXNO01000104.1, forward strand.
CGACATAGACCAACAAAGGCAGCAGCAGGAAGCTGGCTGGGAGGATCCACGGGTGGCGTCTCAGCATACCCCCAACCCCCGGCCCCCGGCACTGCCCGTATAAAAAAAGCGAGCCCCCGCGACGGGTGGGGGGGGGGGGTGTGGGGGGGTTGGGGGGTAAAAATAATGGGGGGGG
>VXNO01000005.1:0-9579 GCA_009840575.1 Chloroflexota bacterium
CAAATTTTTTACCACCGAGCACACCGAGTTGAAGGATTGCGCCGAGAGGGAAGTCATTTCGGAGGAGTCGCCGTCTCGCCCCTACAAAAAACTTCTATGCTCTCTGTGTTTCCTCGTTTCCTCTGTGGTGAATAATTTGAAGCGGTTGCCCTGCATAAGCCTTTGCGCCCTTTGTGAGCTTGGTGTCTTTGTGGTTAAAGTTTCACGGCTTACTTGCAGCTGCTTCTGCGCCTGAGTCGTGTATTATGGTTAAGCGACATTTTGCGGCGCGGCGCAGAACGCGATATACTGGCAGGAAGCTGGCTGACGCTGCTGGCGCGTATTCGAATCGCTATAGTAAGGCACGAAGCACTTGACTGATTAGCCGAGGAGGACAATATGAATGTATCGATGATCATCAATGGCGAGGCTGTCTCGCGCGAGGTGGAGGCGCGCACCTTGCTGGTTCATTTTATTCGTGAAGACCTTGACCTGACGGGCACCAAAATCGGCTGTGATACCAGCCAATGCGGCGCTTGTACGATCCATGTCAATGGCAAGGTCGCCAAAGCCTGCACCTTGCTGGCTGCCCAAGCCGATGGCGCGGACATCACCACCATCGAGGGCTTGGCGGAAAATGGCGAGCACCACCCTATGCAAACCGCATTCTGGGAGAATCATGGTTTGCAATGCGGCTATTGCACGCCCGGCATGATTATGGCTTCCGCCGCTTTTGTGCGTGACAATCCTGGCGCGTCCGAAGGCGATATCCGCCACTATCTGGAAGGCAATATCTGCCGCTGCACCGGCTATCACAATATCGTGAAGGCGGTCAAAGAGGTGGCTGACGCCGCCGCGGGAGGTGCCGGATGAGCACGCGGATCTTCGGCAGTGGCATCAAACGGCGTGAAGACCCGCGCCTGATAACTGGCGAGGCGCGCTATACCGACGACATCAAGTTGGGTGGCGCGCTGCACATGGCGGTTGTGCGCAGCCCCTATGCCCACGCCCGCATCGTCTCTATCGATTCCTCGGCGGCGGCTGATATGCCTGGCGTGCGCGCCATCTTCACCGGTAACGATATCGACCTGGCTGGCTTGCCCACCGCCTGGCTCATCCCCGATAGCGACTTAAAAACGCCCGAACACCCGGCTCTGGCGCGCGATGTCGTGCGTTATGTCGGCGATGGCGTGGCGATCGTGCTGGCGGAAAGCCGCTACCAGGCGCAGGACGCCGCCGACGCCGTCATTGTCAACTATGAAGAGTTGCCCGTCGTGGTCGACCCGCACGCAGCCGCGCAAGCAGACGCGCCGCAACTGCATGACGATGTCGAAGGCAATGTCGCCTTCCGCTGGGTCATGGGCGACCGTGAAGCCGCCGATGCCGTCTTTGACGCCGCTGATGTGGTGGTCAGCGAGCGCATCTTGCAGCAGCGCCTGCTGCCGACCGCCATGGAGCCGCGGGCAGCCAGCGCGCAATACAACGCCGCCACCGGCGAATTGACCCTGTGGTGCACCTCGCAGAACCCGCACATCCACCGCTTCATCGTCAGCGCCGTGACCGGCTTGCCCGAGAACAAAGTGCGTGTCATCGCGCCTGAGGTGGGCGGCGGTTTTGGCAGCAAAATCCCCTGCTATCCAGACGAAGCGCTGGTCAGCTGGGCGGCTATGAAGCTTGGCGTGCCGATTCGCTGGGCGGAAACCCGCAGCGAAAATTACCTCACCACCATCCACGGGCGCGACCATGTGCAATTTGTGGATATGGCTGCCAGCAATGACGGCAAGATATTGGGCGTTCGCGCGACTGTCTACGCCGGCATGGGCGCTTACCTATCCACAGCGGCGCCGGGCATCCCGACTATCCTGCATGGCTTGCTATATGTCGGTCCGTACACAATCGACACTGTCTTCTGCGAATCGATCGGCGTGATGACCAATGCCACGCCCACCGATGCCTATCGCGGCGCGGGCCGCCCCGAAGCCACCTTCTTGCTGGAGCGCATGATGGACAAAGTAGCCGGCGCGCTGGCTATGGACCCGGTCGCGCTGCGCCGAGCGAACCTCATCCCGCCTTTTGAAGATGGCTACGAAGTCGCTACCTCGCTCATTTATGACAGCGGCGACTACGAAGCGGCTTTCGATAAAGCGCTGGCGATGGCGGGTTATGATGGCTTCCGCGCGCAGCAGAAAGCGGCGCTGGCGGAGGGGCGTTACCTGGGCATCGGCGTCACCGCTTACACCGAAATGTGCGGCTTGGGACCCAGCCAGGTAGCGGGCGCGGTCGGCTTCCAGGGCGGCTTGTGGGAGAGCGCGACTGTGCGCGTAACGCCGACTGGCAAGGTGCAAGCGCTCATCGGCGCATCGCCGCACGGGCAGGGCAGCGAAACCACCCTGGCGCAGATTATCTCCTCCGAGCTGGGTTTCCCGGTCGAGGATATTGAGGTAATTCACGGCGATACCACCGAGACGCCCATGGGCTGGGGCACCTATGGCAGCCGCACGACACCGGTCACCGGGGCGGCGCTAGCGCAAGCCTCGCGCAAGCTGAAAGAAAAAGCGCGCGTCTTGGCGGCGCATCTGATGGAAGCCAACCCCGACGACATCGAATACGCCGATGGCAGCTTCTCGGTCAAGGGCTCGCCCGACCAGGCGCAGAGCATCCAGGATGTCGCGCTGATGGCCCACCTGGCTTGGAATATGCCCGAAGGCATGGACCCTGGCTTTGAGGAATCGCAATTTTATGACCCGCCCAATTTCGTCTATCCCTTTGGCACGCATATCGCCATCGTCGAGGTCGACCCCGTTACGGGCAGCATCGACTTGCAGCGCTACATCGCCGTTGACGATTGCGGACCGCAGATCAACCCGGAGATCGTCGCCGGGCAGATTCATGGCGGGGTCGTGCAAGGCGTGGCGCAGGCGCTGTGCGAGGGCGTCATCTATGATGACAGCGGGCAGTTGCTGACGGGCACGATGATGGACTATTGCATGCCCAAAGCCGATATGTTCCCCAACTTCGAGCTAGGCGAGACGGTGACGCCATCCCCGCATCACCCGGTGGGCGTCAAGGGCGTTGGCGAAACCGGCACCATCGCCAGTACGCCGACGGTATATAATGCCGTGCTGGATGCGCTTTCGCCGCTGGGCATCGCGCAGATCGACATGCCACTGACAGCGGCAAAAGTCTGGCAAGCCATACAGAATGCAAACGGAGGGGTCTAAATGTGGCCACAACAATTTGACTATCAGCGCGCCGATAGCATCGAAGGCGCATTGGCTGCCATCGGCGAGGATGGCAAGTTCCTGGCGGGCGGGCATTCCCTGCTGCCAGCGATGAAGCTGCGCCTGTCCACGCCCGAGCAACTGGTGGATATCGGGCATATTCCTGAGTTGCAGGGGATTTCGGCGAGCGGCGGCTTGACGATAGGAGCGGCGACGACACACGACGCTATCGCCTCATCAGCCGATGTACAGTCGGTGTGCGCCGCGTTGGCCAGCGCCTGCGGGCAAGTTGGCGACCAAGCCGTGCGCAACTTCGGCACGCTCGGCGGCAATATCGCCCATGCCGACCCGGCTTCCGACCCGCCCACCGTCTTGGTGGCTTGCGGCGCGACCATCCATATCCAGGGCGCTGATGGCTCCCGCAGCGTCGGCGCGGAAGATTTCTTCCTCGACCTCTTCGAGACCGACTTGCAGGATGGCGAGCTCATCACCAGCATCAGCCTGCCGGATTGCAGCGACTGCCAATGCGCCTATGTCAAGCTGCCGCACCCGGCTTCACGCTACGCCATTGTGGGCGTCGCCGTCTGCCTGAAGATGGATGGCGAAACCTGCGCGCAGGCGGATGTCGCGGTTGGCGGCGCGACCGTCAAAGCGGTCAAATGCGCGGGCGCGGAAGCGGCGCTGGTCGGCAGCTCGCTGGATGATGCGGCGATGTCTGCGGCGGCGGCGGCGCTAAGCGATGATATTGGCGAGTGGCTGGCGGGCGATGTGGCTTATCCCGAAGCCTATCGCAGCGCCATGGCTGGCGTCTTCCTGAAGCGCGCCATCAACGCGGCTCGCGGCTAGTTAGTGTTTCTACCCCCTTGCCCCCGTATCAATGGGGGGAAGGTATCGCCGAGATCTGCTTCCTGGAAGCAAGTCTCTGGCAGAAACTCCGAGTCCCTTGGGTTTAGCCCCCCCTCCCTGATGCTTCGGGGAGGGGTAGGCTTATTGGGGCTTAGTTGGTTCAGCGATTGAGGCTGGACTGGCGGGCGAGGGCGCGCAGGTCGCCCAGCGTGAATGTGCCCGTCTGCGCCAGCATCTGGGCATCGGATAGCTCGGCATCCCCCAGCGAATGGAAGCGGTCGATCAAGTCGGCGGGCGTCAGTTTTGCTCGTTCCGCCCCGCTGATTTCGAAGACGATCTCGCCTTGATGCATCATGATGACGCGGTTGCCCAGGTCGCAGGCTTGCTGCATGCTATGCGTGATCATGACCGTCGTAATTTCATAACGTTCAGCCAGGTCGCGCGTTAGGTTGGTAATTTGCGCGGCGGCGTTGGGGTCCAGCGCGGCGGTGTGTTCATCCAGCAGCAGCAGCTTGGGTTTGACCAGCGTAGCCATGACCAAGGTAATGGATTGCCTTTGACCGCCACTCAGCAGCGCTACATCAGTATCCAGTCGATCTTCCAAACCCAGCCGCACATGCGCCAGCTCATCGCGGAACCAGTCTTCCTGGTCTTTCTTCACATCGCGCCTTAAGCTCAAGCGCCGCCCGTGAATCGCCGAAAGCGACAGATTCTCGCGGATGGTCAGCCCCGGGCAGGTGCCCAGGCGCGGGTCCTGGAAGACGCGCCCGATAACTCGTGACCGCTGGTATTCGGGCGTATGCGTGATGTCTTGCCCATCCAGGTGGATCTGCCCGGCATTGGCAGCGACGGCACCAGCGATGACCCCGAAGAGCGTGCTTTTCCCCGCGCCATTGCTGCCGATGACAGTCACAAATTCGCCATCATCGAGGGACATCGATACTTCTCGCAAGGCGCGTACTTCGTTGTTTGTGCCAGCGTTGAATGTTACCGAGACATGGTCGAGTTCCAGCATGGTATCACCTCGTGTCGGCAAAGCGCTGTCGGTAGGCTTTGTAGCGGTCGTAGAGCCGCGGCGTGCCCAAAGCTGTCAGCACCACCAGGGCGCTGACCAATTGGATATCGGTGGTGGGCAGGTTGAGCGCGCTAAAGATCCAGGCGCGGGATATATCAAAGATCAACATGCCCGCCACCGCCGCGATCAAGAATTGCTCCGTGCTCCTGGGGCGCAGCAAGACCTCGCCAATAATCACCGCCGCCAAGCCACGGATGATCAAGCCAAAGCCCAGGCTGACATCGGCAAAGCCAAATTGCTGTACCACCAGCGAGCCGCTCAAGCCAGCCAGCCCGTTGGCGACCATCAAGCCCAGCGCTATCATCACAGCATGGTTGATGCCGGTGGCGCGCACCATCTGCGCGTTTTTGCCGGTGGCGCGCACCGCCAAGCCAAACTCGCTGCGCATAAACCAGTAGAGAATCGCCAAAGCCGCGATGACAATGCCGCCAAATAGAATGATTTCCAACAGATTTGTCGATTGGCGCTTCATGCTATCGCCAAATAGCTCGACCAGCCAAGTGCGGAAGGGGCGCGAATGCCGGCTGATGAGGGTTTCTTCGCCCAGCAGCGGGATGTTGCTGCGCCCGCCCATGATGCGCAGGGTCACCGTATACGCGCCGGTGATGACGATAATGCTGGCCAGCAAGCCTTCGATCTTGAAAATGATATCCACCAGCGCAGTCGCCAGCCCGGTTAATGCGCCGAAGATAAAAGCCGCCAGCAGCGCCGCCTCCGGGCTCGCGCCATTGACGATCAACATAGCGCAGACCGCGCCGCCGATGGGGAAAGCGCCATCGACGGTCAGGTCAACAAAGCCCAGGATGCGGTAGGTGATAAAGACGCAGACACCCGCCAGCGCATAACCCAGCCCCTGCCCGATCGCGCCGATATTGACATTGCCCAGCGACATCACCACGCCAACCACGACGATCAGCAGCAACCCGCGCAGCAAAAAGCCGTGGCGGCTGCTTAGGGACTCTAAGCCTTGCCTCTCCGTTGTCGATTTTGCTATCATGGCGCGCTCCTCGGTTGTGATTCACACTGGCGCAACTTGCGAGACGGCGATTGTAGAACATTGCCTTGCCAAAAGAGCCAATGCGCAAAATCAATCACCGCGCAAAGCGTACGCAGATTTGACCATAGCCTATACCTAAGAATACCGCATAATCCACGCATGTGAGGCTAGACAACTTGAGTCGTGGCTGTGGCTGCAAGCTGCTCGCATGAATTGCGCGCCTAGACCCCCCACAACAGGCTCAGCCCCAGCAGCAGCGCCAGCAAGGTGACCAAGGTCATGCCGATGCCGACCTTGGAAAAGTCCCGGAACTTGTAGCCGCCGGGGCCCATCACCAGGATATTGACCGGATGCGCGATCGGCGTCAGGAAAGCCATCGAGCAAGCCACCGCCACCGCCAGCGCCATCGCTCGCGCGTCCACGCCCATCTGCAGCGCCGTGTTTATCGCCAGCGGACCCACCAGCAGCGCGGTAACTTGCCCACCAATGACCTGCGCCACCAGCATCGTCAGCAGCGCCAAGCCCGCTACCACGGCCAGCCCGCCCGCGCCCGACAAGCTATTGACCAGCAGCGCGCCAAGCCGATCCGCCAAGCCAGAATCAGTGATAGCCAGGCTCAAGGGCAGCATGCCCGCCACCAGGAAGATGACCCGCCACTCGACCGCGGCATAAAAATCTTCCATCGCCAGGCAGCCGCTGATAACCATAAGCGCCGCCCCGCCCAGCATGGCAATGGGCATAGGCACGAGATTCAAGACCGCAAGCGCCAATGCCAATGCCGTGATGGCAATCGCCAAAGGCGCGCGCCGACTGTCCATCGGGTGTGGCGCATAGGCGCTGGCTGACAGCAGGAAGTTGCGATTATCCGCCAGTTGCTCGATATCTTCGCCCTGCCCGACCACCAGCAAGCCATCGCCCACGCGCAGCGGCACACTGCGCACATTGGTGTACTGGATGCTTGCCTGCCGCCACAGCCCCACCGCCAGCAAGCCGGTATCGCGATAGAGCTTCAATTCCGACAGGGTTCTGCCAATGACGCCCGAACGCGACGGGATCATGAGCAAGGTAGATTCCATGAGCGCCGTGCCCTCCCCAACGGAGGAGAGCCCGTAGTCCGCTTCCAACAGCTTGTCCAGTTGCTCTTCGCTGCCGACGACCACCAGTTCGTGGTCGGATTTGATTTTTATTCTGGGTTTGGGTTCGTAGATCGTTTCGTTATCGCGCCGCACAGCCGCCACCGTCAAGTCCAGTTCGCTCTTGATGATGCTTTCGCCTATGCTTTTCCCCGCCAATGGCGAGCCAGCCCGCACGCGCACTTGCCGCATTTCCAACTGGTATGTATTGTGCTTGCGCGCTCGTCTTTCGGGCAGCAGATGCCGCCCCAAGAGCAGCATATAGGCAAGGCTGGCCAAGACGATCAAGCCGCCCACCGGCAAGAAATCCAGCATGCCCAGCCCGTCTATGCCGCGCGAGAGCAGCAATTCGCTCATAAGGATGTTGGCGGTGGTCAGGTAGGTCGCCATGCCGCCGACCAGGATGCCGAAAGACATGGGCAAGAGCAGTTTCGAAATCGGCACTTCTGAGTTACGCGCCACCCGCACAGCCACTGGCAGCAGCACCGCCCCCGCTGCCACATTGTACATAATTAACGAAGTCATCGCCCCCGCCGCCATGTACAAGGCAATTAGCTTGGCTTCGCTGCCGCGCCCATATTTTTGCAAGACACTGGCGATGCGTCTAGCAACGCCCGTTTGCTCCAAGCCGCGCATGATGATGAAAAAACCCATCAAGGTGATGACGACCGAGCTGCTGAAGCCGGCCAAGGCATCTGTGGTAGGTAGCAAGCCGCTGAATGCCACCAGCAGCAGCACGATGACAGCGATCAACTCAATTTTCAGGCGCGTCAAGGCGATCATGCCAAAAAGCGCGCAGATGATGCCGATGACGGTCAACTCGGCTGTGCTCAGCATTACTCTCTCATGGGTTTGTGTGGCTGCTGGCGAGTATAACCGATACGCGCGCGATTTAGCAGTTGTGTTATCACCTCGCCCTATCAAGCTTTTTCAAAGCCAGGGTTAATCCAAGCCGCCATAGGCTGCGGCGAAAGCCTCGACTTCGGGCAGGGTCGGCATGAAATTGGCGCAGCCATGCTCGGTTACCACGATCGCGCCGCAAGCATTGCCCAGCCGCGCCGCCTTGTACCAGCCCCAGCCGCGTACCAAGCCATAGATGAAGCCGCCGCCAAAGGCATCGCCCGCGCCCAGGATATTAGTTACCTTGACCGGGAAGCCCGGCGCATCGATCACATCGCCAGCCGATAGGTGGACCTTCGCCCCTTGCGCGCCGACCTTCTCCACCACTGCGCCTGGACCCAAAGCCAGCATGGTCGCGATTGCCGCGCTGGTATCGCCCGCCACCTTGGCATCGGAGACCTGCGAATGCGTCAGCTGCATCTGTGATTCATCGCGCAGGACGGCCGCGTTGACCTCGTCCGCTGTGCCGATGACTACATCGACCTGAGGCAATACCGAGCGCGCCACCACGCCAAATGCGCGCAGGTCATGCCATTGGTCGGGGCGGAAATCGATATCAAAAACGACCTGCGCCCCCGCCGAGCGCGCAATCTCGGCTGCCAGCATGGTCGCGCTGCGGCTGGGCTCCAGGCTGAGGTTAGTGCCAGCGAACTGGAAGACGCGGCAATCGGTCAGCGGCGCGGACAGGGCATCATCAATGGTCAAGTTGATGTCGGCGCAATTCTCACGGTAATAGACCAGGGGGAATTTATCCGGCGGCTCAATGCCCAGCACAACTGCCGATGTGCGCTGGTCGGGCTTGCGGGGGATGAAGCCCGTCTCGACGCCTTCGTTGCGCAGAAAATGCAGGATAAAGTCGCCGACCGGGTCAGCGCCGACCGCGGTGAGCAGCGCCGTCTTCAAGCCCAGCCGCCGCGCCCCCACGCTGATATTGGTGGGCGAGCCGCCAACATACGCCGCGAAGCTGTCGATCTCGGTGAAAGGCGCGCCGATGTCATTCGAATACAGGTCGATGGAGCTGCGCCCCATGTGCAGCGAGTCCCAGGTTTTGCTCATGCTTGTCTCCAGAGAAACTGAAATGGAAATTTACCACAGAGACACAGCGCAAAACCTTTATTTTGCTCTCGGCGCACTCCTTAAACTCGGTGTACTCGGTGGTAAAGAGTTCGGGGCGTCATCCTTTTGCAGAGCTTCATTTTGATGCGATTGCCCTGTACGCTATGCAGCCATCGTTTGACAGGCTCAGCCAGAGTCTACTATAATCAGCCAGCGAAAGGCAAGGTTTCTGCTGGAGGCTTGGCGCATGGATCAAACACTCCTTATTACTCTGTTGGGGCTGGCGATGAACGCGGTAATCGTGGTCTTTGTAATTCTTGCTTATTTCAGACGACTGGCTACAAAAGAGGATGTCAAAGCATTGAGTGACAG
>VXNO01000005.1:9679-10988 GCA_009840575.1 Chloroflexota bacterium
TTGCTTATTTCAGACGACTGGCTACAAAAGAGGATGTCAAAGCATTGAGTGACAGATTGGACAATGTCGAAACTAGGCTGGGCAAAGTTGAAACAGGGCTAGCCGCGCTGGAAACCAGGCAGGACGGCTTCGAAAAATCGCTTGGCGAAATCCAAAAAACAGCCAATACCGCTCTGCAAGTCAGCCGCGATACCAACGTCGAAGTACGCGTCATGCAAGCCAGCATCCTGCGCCTCGAAAGCTATTTTGAAACCCCCAAGCTCAAATCTTCCTAAACTTCATAAGGCTTGCCCGTGATGGACGGCTCGCGGGATAGTTCGCGGCGGATGTTGGCGACGACTTCGGGATCGATGCCCAGCGCGTCGGTGACCACGCGGTCCAGCGCCAGGCGGGTTTCGTCCTGCATGATTTGCGGCAGGGGCAGCAGGGTGAAGTCGCAGAGCGTGTCGAAGGCGGTGGACAGCGCGGTAACTCGCGTCTCGCCCAAGGCAGCGAAGTCAGGCACAGGGATGCGGCGCAGGTCGTGCATAGAAAATTGCGGATAGGATGGAATTTTATTGGATCGATCTCCCAGTATAGCCAGCAGACCTATCGTGGAGTTGAAATAGGCGCACAAGGCTTTTTCCAGCGTTTTCTCGCTATATTTATCTGAATATGGCTTACAAGGAATCCATAACGAACCCAGCGCTTTCTGATTAAGACGCACGCTCATACATCTCACCGTGTTTAGACGGGCGCGCGTCACAATCATCAGTTGCCCACGCTGTTGCCACAATCCAGCCGCCTGCTTCTGTTTGCCACGCTTTGCTTTAATGTAGGTGTCCCATTTTGCCAGCATCTTTTGCGTAACCGTCGTCTTGTGATACCACAGCGCGGTCATGGCATAGGCGTCAGGGATGTCAGTGCGGTCAAAATTCGTCCTGGCGCCTACACCATCCGGACCTATATCTGCTACTTTGCTTAACGGGCGTGTGTCAAATATCTTTCCACGTTTCAATTCTAAGAACTGCTCACAAAGATGGGGCGATAGAAATTGTACTCCTCCCCAGTTGCCGGCTTCGATACGCGCTCGCGGCCAGAATTGTACCGACCCCTTGATATTTTCGACGCGTCCCTTGATAATATCCCTTGCCACCCCCAGCGCCTCGGCGGGCGTCGACGGGTTCTCGTACAGGTTGACGATTTTCGTCGGCATTTGCGGGGGGGGGGGGTTGGCGGCCCCCGGGGCCCCCCGCGCATATACCAAGAATTTCCCCGAAATGGTTATATACTTATAAGTAAAAACCCGGCGGAACATGCGACGAAAAAA
>VXNO01000005.1:10998-39267 GCA_009840575.1 Chloroflexota bacterium
CCCCCCCCCCCCCCCCCCCCCCCCCCCCCCCCCCCCCCCCCCCCCCCCCCGTAGTCCCACGTCGACCCGCCGGCATATCAGCAGCATTTCCCCGATATTCGTATTCTCTGAGAAGTAAATCCGCGTCGGATCATGCGACGTAACAATCGTGTCGATGTGAAACCTCTTCGCTAGGTATACGCGCATTGGCTGCGTCGAGATATTTGTAGCACCTACTAACGGCAGGATAACAGCGATTGTCCCAGCCCGTTCCTTTGCAATCAAGTCAGCGAGTGCTAGGAATGCGTTGCCGTTGTGAGAGCGATTTACTGCGCCATCGGCAACACGGTCTAGCAGCTCCTTCTCACGTGCCTTCAACATTTTCTCTTCTTGTTTACTGAACTGATCGTGACGAATATCTGACCTGGTAAATGGGGGATTCATTATGACTAGATCCGCCCGCTCCGCTTGGTTGACTGCAACCTCAGATTCGATTTGTTCCGCTACAGAATGTTCCGGCTCAATGCCGAATCCAGGCATCGGTTTCATTTGGGGGCCTTGAGCATCCAGAAATTCCAGAGAGCCGAGATAGCCGCGACTGTCTTGTACCCCTAGCAATGTAATGTAAATCTTCATCTGCGCGAATGTCGTCGTCGGCGAAAGCAAACCTAGCGTTGTCGCCGCCAGGTGCGTCGCCGTCAGGTTGACATCGTAGCCGGTCAAGATAGTTTCGATGAGCAGGCGCGAGACTTCGTCTTGATTCCCGGCCGCGCTGGTTAAATCACGGATGCGCTCTGCGGCGGCCATCAGCAAGGTGCCGGTGCCGCAGGCTGGGTCAGTAACGCGCAACTGGGCGATGGCGGCGTTGTCTGACCAATCGAGCATAGCTTCGCTTATCGCCAGGTTGGCCAGCAGGGTCGCGGCGGCGGTGGTAGTATAGAAGGAGCCGTCATAGCGGGCGGTATCCAGGACTTTGTGGAATATGCGCCCAAGCAAATCATGGCGAAGCCCGACGATGTTGCGCGTTACTTGCAGAGACGCCCGCGCGACAACCTGTACGGCGGCGGAAAATTCATGCGAGCCAGCCAAAGCATGCAGGGCGCTGCGAGCCGTCTCGAAGATCGGCTTGTAATCGACGACCAGCCACAGCTTCCAGGCTTGCGAAAAAGCGCCGATGGGGTCAGCGCTTTCGGCGCACTGGCTGGCGCTGGCGGGCGGCCAATCGCCCTTGAATGAGCCGGGTTTGATTTTGTGGCGATGTTTGTCCAATTGACTGTGGAACATGACAGCCGTGGCGATGACCAGCATGGCGCGCTTGGCGGCTTGATTGAAGCGGCTGGACGGCGCGTTTCCCGCCGCGATGATTGTGGGCTTGCCAGCCGGCAGATCCAGGCAGGCGGCCAAATCCCGCTTTTGGCTTTCGCTGAGGCGGGCGACGGCGCGGTCCAGGCTGAAGGACAGGCGCTTGGCAATTTCATCCGGGTCGCCGAGCTGGTAGGGGATTTTGCGCAAGACGCTGGACAGTTGGGCGATGCTGCCCCGCTTCCAACTGGTTTTGCTGGCGGGCGGGCGCTCTTTATGCGTGCGCAACGTATGCAGCAATTCACAGTCCGCCAGCTCAGACTCGGTGCGCAAGCCGGCTGGATAGCAAATAGCGACAGCGCAATCCGCCAGGTCATCGCGCAGGCGGCTGTCCGCGTCCTTGATTGCCGAGGCTTTCTTTGCGCTGGAAAAACCTTGCTCGGCTTCCAGCGCGATCTTCAGCCCATCAAGCGAGATTTCGACGTCCAGGCGTTTGCCGCCGCCTTGCTTGTTCTCCGCGCGGGCATTCAAGTCGCGCTCACGAAGAGCGGCAGCCAGCCAGGTATTCAATGTGCTTTCATACGCGCTCATACGACGAAGTCATCGTTCCAGGATTAATCCCCGTCAATTTCATCCAGGCGCACCAGGCGATTTTCACGCAGTGAGCGCAAGCCCGCTTTTGCCATCAGCACCGGCGCGCGCCCATCCTGCCCATTGACCGGCACCGGCTGGTCTGTGGCGATAGCTTGCACAAAGGCAGCCATCTCAGCGGCATAGCTATCCATATAGCGGTCCATAAAGAAGTTCAGCGGCAAGTCGCGGCGGACGCTCTGCCCATCGCTGAGGGTTACGGCATTGGCGTGCCGGTTGCCGCTGCTGGCTGCGCCCTGGCTGCCGAAGACTTCCACGCGCTGGTCATAGCCATAGACGGCTTGGCGGCTGTTTTCGATGCTGCCGATGACGCCATTTTCGAAGCGCAGCATAACCTTGGCGGTGTCGATATCGCCCGCCGCGCCGATGGCTGGGTCGACCATACAAGCGCCCATAGCGAAGACCTCGACCACTTCGCCCAACAGGAAGCGGCACATATCAAAGTCGTGGATCATCATGTCCATCATCATGCCGCCCGACACTTCGATGTAGTCGATAGGCGGCGGCGCGGGGTCGCGGCTGATGATGTGCAGCAACTGCGGCGCGCCAATCTCGCCAGTTTCGATAGCCTGTTTAAGGCGGATGTGGTTGGCGTCAAAGCGGCGGTTGAAGCCGACTTGCAGCTGCACGCCGGCCGCGTCCACAGCCGCGAGCGCGGCGTCGATCTCCGCCAGGTCGTGGTCGATTGGCTTCTCACAGAAGATGTGCTTGCCCGCTTGCGCCGCCATTTTGATGAAGCGCGTATGGGTATCGGTAGAGCTGCAGATGACGATGGCATCCAGTTCGGGCAGGTCAAAGAGCGCGGCGGGGTCATCACTGTGCGCGGGGATGCCGTAGTCGTCCGCGGCGGCTTTTGCGGATGGCGCGTGAATATCGGCGATGATATGCAGTTTTGCGCCCGGCACGCGCGTCGTTAAGGTGTCGGCATGCACGCGCCCGATGCGCCCTGCGCCGATGATGCCCAGCCCCAAAGTCATAATCCGCCTCGCTGTCAAGTCCAGTATAATGGCGCATAGCATAACAAATCTTGTCACAGATTGAATAGCGGAGCAGACTCCCACTATGATTAATCGTAACGAGGCAGGAGGCAAACGATGCAAGCCAAGGAACTGAATCCAACTTTGACCAAGGAGAAACCGGCGCTCGAAGAAGAATACGACCGCGAGCCGACCAAAGAAGAAATCATGGACGATATTCGCCAGGCACTGATCGATGTCCTGTCCGGCGAAGAAGGCATACCGGCGCTTGAAGGACTTGCGGCGCTTGAAAAAAGAATATACGGCGATGTCGACCACAGTTGAGTACCTCAAGGTATTTAACAAACAGCTTGAACAGCTTGAGCGTAAGTACCCCAGAACAACGCGAGAAGTCCGTGCGCTTGTCCACCATATTATGCAAGGCAATCGCCCCGGACAGCGCATCCCGCGTATCGGCTATCCCGTCTACAAAGTGCGCCTGCCCAACCGCGCGGCTCGGCGTGGCAAGAGCGGCGGCTTCCGCATCATCTATTATGTCCAATTCAGCGACCGCGTCACCCTGCTCACCATCTATTCCAAAACCGACGAAAGCGACATCAGCCTGCGCGAGCTCCAGGAACTGGCGCGAGAAGCCGACGCAGCCCTAGGCTAGAAACCATCAAAGCGCTGCTGGTCCGAGTTGCTGCCAAGTCGCGGATATTGGCGCATAATATACCTTGCCAAAAGATTGAATAGCGAGGCGAGCCTGCGCTATGATTAATCGCAACGATGCAGGAGGCAGGCGATGCAACTCAAAGAATTGAATCCAGCTTTGGTAAAAGAAGAGTCAGCGCTTGAGGAAGACGACGACCGCGAGCCAACCAAAGAAGAAATCATGGACGATATTCGCCAGGGGTTGATCGCTGTCATGTCCGGCTATGAAGGACAGGATGCGATGGAATTCCTTGATGAACTAGAGCGCGAAGCTGTGGTTAATGCCGACCAAAGTTGACACCCTCCCTGCCTTTCGTAAACGAACCAGGAGACTTCGGCGTCGGTTTCCCTCGATCCAACTCGATCTACGCCCTTTATTCCAGCGCTTGCAAAATGATGAGCGCCCAGGCGACAGAATCCCGCGCGTAGGCTATCCCGTCTACAAAGTGCGCCTGCCCAACCGCGCGGCTCGGCGTGGCAAGAGCGGCGGCTTCCGCATCATCTATTATGTCCAATTCAGCGACCGCGTCACCCTGCTCACCATCTATTCCAAAACCGACGAAAGCGACATCAGCCTGCGCGAGCTCCAGGAACTGGCGCGAGAAGCCGCCGCAGCCATAGGCTAGAAACCATCAAAGCGCGGCTGGTCTGAGTCGCGCAAGCGCCAGCGCCCCGAAGGCATTTTCCAGGCCAGGTCCTTCAGCACATTCAATATCGTCTGCTCTTCAGGCGTGATGCCGTTTTTCAGCATGGGCATGATATTCTGCACAATCTCGCTGAAATCGGGGTCGAACTTCTGTTGCCGCTTGCGCTTGAGGTAGGACAGCAGAAAATAGCGCAGGCGCAATGCCACCGGGATGGCGCTCTTGAATTTCTTGTTCGCCGGCAGATGATATTTCTGCGTCTCGCCATCCAAGTCAAAATAGGCGTCGAGGAGTGGCGAGAGGTCGTCGTATTTCTTGCTCAGCAAATCGAGAAAGCCCAGCTCGATTCCCTTGATGATAAGCTCGCTGTTGATGTCTTCGATGGTCGCGCCGTTCTTTTCCGCGATGACATTCTCAGCCGTCTCCAGGATTAAGTCGGTGGCGTCATCGCCCAGGTCCAGCTTCATGATGGCGCGCGGGCTGCGGACCTTGCGGAAGTTGATGATGAGCTGCCCGCTCAAGACTGATGATGGATATTGTACTTTCTTGAATGATTGCTGGTTGTTGGATTGCGGAACGGCCCCCATGTATTCAAAACCGGCTTTCTCAGCGGTTTCCACGATGGTATGCCAATAGGCGGGGTTCTTGTCAGCGAAGACAAAACTCATCCAGCGGTCGAACTTCAAGACACGGTAGAGCTCACGGATGGACTGCGCCATCAAGTCGCTGTATTCTTCGCGGGTTTTCTCCAGCCGCCCGCCCTCGATAATTTCCTGCTGGCGGTCAAAGTCGCTGACAGGCAGGTCAAGCCAAGCCAGCCACATGGTCGATAAGTCGAGGTATTGGATCTTCGCGCCATAGGGCGGGTCGGTATAAACATAATCGACGCTTTCGTCGGCGATGCGATTCAAGTTGGCCGCAGTGCCTTGGTAGGCTTGGAATCCTTTTATCGTGTCAACTGTAAAATGGGGCGCAAGCTCCTTTTTTGCGGAAACTACTCTTCGATACCGAACTCCCCAATAGTGCATCGTGTCTAAGAATATGGGCTGAGGGGCTATTCGATATCGATAATACTTCATGATGCCGCTGCCCCCGCCAGCAGCACCCCTAACTCTGTCTGTATGAAAAGTTAGATTTTTTCGATTGAGTAATCCCGAAAACATCAGCAGCAAGTTGTCGCGTATGATCCCATCGCTCCTGCTAATTATGAGATGCTTGAGCAGGGCTAGCTCGGCAAGCTGGCGGTCGCTGAACAGTTGCTCTATCGTGTCGACATCGCTGTTTTTGGGCAAGGGATGCCCGCTAGGGTAAGGGTATTTTCGCAAAGCCGCCTGGATTTCAGCCTCTGATTTGGGAACGAGCCGCTTAAAGCCCGCAACCACCCGGTCGTAGGCTTGCCCGAATTCATTCAAATCTAGCGGCTGAGCCAGCGCATTAACCCAAAATATCGTCAACGGGTTGATGTCGATGTGTATGGCGCGGCGTCCCAGTACAATCGCCTCAATAGCGGTAACTCCGCTGCCGCCAAATGGATCGAGGATCAAATCGCCTGGCTGCGAATAGTTCTTGATGTATTCCTGTACAACATTCCAAACTTGCCGCGTGAAATAGGGATGGACTCCGTAGTGCCGTCTAGCGGACTGCCTTCGCAAGTCGGTAATCTGCGGAAGCGGCTTTACATTGGCATAGAATTGATTTGGATGAGTCGGGGGGGGGTAGATTAATGCTAGGCGAATGCGCCGCGCCGGGCTTGAAGTTTTGCGGGCTTAGCAGGGCGTAGAGCACGTCCCAATGCCGCTCAATCTCCGACACTTGAAAGTACAGCGCCATGCCTTCGCTTTCCCGCTCAAACAAGGCGAACTCGCGCCCATTGCAGAGGGCGAAGTAGCGGCTGCGGATTTCCGGATGCGTGGCGTAGCTGTAGGCTTGCTCGACGTGGCCGCCGCTGGAAATTGGCTGTCCCGGCGCTTTGGCGTCAAGTATCCAGGCGGGCTTGTTGGCAGCCAGCAGCAAGTAATCAGGAATGATGGTGACGGGTCGCTCGGTTGAGCCGATTTTGATGAAAGGGTGTCGGAGCGAGCGGCTGCGCACGATGCGATTCAAGCCGCCTTCGCTATACCCGAGTTCGCGCAATATAGGGTGAATGATAGCTTCTCGAACCGAATCCTCTTTGAAATCGCTGTCGTCCAGCAACTGAAAATCGAATTCTTGCAGCGCGGTGAACATGGCAAGCCTGCTAACAATGCTGAATGGATGCCAGGGTAGTGTATCCCAAAATAACTGTACACGCTGTAAGTAAGACCAAGTAAGTTGTGAGAATGGTCTACCCCCTCGGTCCCCCCAAAGCATTGGGGGGAAGGTTTCGCCGCGCATTCGCATAGACAGCGAAACCCATACAGAATCTCGATTCCGCCTGCCTTAGCTCCCCTCCCCGATGCTTCGGGGTAGTCCGATAAAAGTTGTTATCGCTAATTTCACAAATTGAATAGAACAATTGTTCTATTTTGTGCTACACTTGGCTTGGCTAGGCAGCCGCCCGCCATTGACATCCAACCTCCACAGAAGAAAGGCGCTCCCACATGAAATACCGCGACAACCGCAGCCACAACATATTCAACTTCATTTGTCGCTACATCAAAGAATACGGTTTCCCGCCTACCCTGCACGAGATTGCCGCCGCCACTGGCTTCAAATCCAACTCTGGCGTCATCCGCCATTTGGACAAGCTGGAAAAATGGGGCTGGATTGAGCGTTACCATGGCAATGCCCGCAGCATCCGCCTGTTGCGCAGCTGTGAGCAAGCCACCGCTACCGAAAGAACGCGCCACCCGTCTCATCGATACTTTCGGCGGCGACGATGAGCTGGGTATGCGGCAGCACATAAAACTGATACAGCGCGCCAGTGGTGAATTGCCGCGCCAAGCCAGCATCCAGCAGCTTGTAGGACTGCAATTCGACGCGCATGGTGGAGTAGAAAGGGTGCACGCGCAAGGCGTGACGGCTGGTGCGCCCTTTGACGATGCGCACAGTCTGCGCCTCACGATCCAGCTCCAGCGCTTGCACGAAGCGGTTGCAATCGGCGGCGAAATATAGCATGACGCCAACCAGCAAAGCCTCAAGCCCCAGCGCGATGGGCAGCGCGAGCACGCGCACGAATGTCAGCGCCACCACGCCGATGGTCAAGCCCAGCGACACCAGCACCGTGCGGCGCAGGAATTGCGCGGCGCGTGTCTGAAACCCCGCCAGTTGCTCGTGCAGCGCGCCCAACTGCGCCTGGCTGAGCAAACCCAGTCGGTTGCTGTTGAGGTCCGCTGGCGTAGCGGCGATTGCATGTTGGTCGGCGCGGCGCAAAAAGGACATCTCTCTTCCTTCGGCTGGGGGGATCAAGCGCAGCGAAAGCGCCGAGTCATCTCATGCTGCGCAGGTTAACTGTAGCAGAAATGAACGCGGCGCTCAAAATCCGGCGAATTCATGCAGATAGTGGATGAGCTGCTGGCGGGTATAGGCATAGGCGCGCGCTTCGACATCAGCCAGCAGGCGCGGGGGGATATGCCGCCACAGACGGTCGAGCAACTGCTGGGGGTCATCCAGCACGGCGCGCAGGATTGCTTCATCACAGCCCAGCCGCCGACTGAAAATGGACAGGGTCTGGCTCGTTCCGCCAGGGGCAATCTGCCGGCTGACGAAGTCGCGCCAGTCACACAGGATGTCGTCATGCAAGAAGGGCAGCCAATCCTGCGGCTGGCATTGCGTCAGGCTGTCGGCTTGCCAGGTTTGCAGCTCGGCTTGGTCGCGCTCGTCCATGACGGTGAGGATGAGGTGTAAGGCGAAAAGTTTATCGCGCCAGTGGCTGACATCCCATTCGCGCTCCCAAAAATGCGGACGCACCATATTCACCGCCCAGTATTCGTCCAGCGCCAGGTGCGCGACATAACCAGCCAGGAAAGCCAGGTGCGCGTCGCCTTTTGCCTGCGCGAGCAGCGGATAGCGCCGAAACATCACGCGCCAGGGCGCTTCGGTGATGGGCTCGCCAAGCTGGTAGAAGTGCGTTAGCTCGCGCCCGATGCCGCCTGTAACCCGCGCATCGGCGATGATGCTGCCCAGTTGGAAAGCCGAGCGCCGCCGCTCCAGGAGGCTGCGCATGTTGGCTGGCAGCCGCGCGTCAAGCAGCAGGCATTGGGATTGTTTCAGGTGGCTGAAGGGCGTTGGCATGGCGCTGCATTGTAGCAGAGCCGCGCCCACAGCAGCAGGGTGAGCAAAGCGCCGCCAGAGCAATCGCATCAAATTTAATTTGCCACAGAAGTAAGACAAAGTAAGTCGTGCAAATGGTCTACCCCACCCCGGCACCTACCCCGAAGCATCGGGGAGGGGAGCTAAGGCAGGTGGCAATCACGATTCTGTATGGCTTTCGCTGTCTATGCGAATGCGCGGCGAAACCTTCCCCCCAATGCTTTGGGGGGACCGAGGGGGTAGACCACTAGCGGCAAACCTTATAATTTCCATTCTCACGACTTTCTTGATTCTACTGAGGCGCAAAGCTTTGGTATAAGAGCTACCCATCAGATCGCCCGAAATATCTCAAGCTCTTTAGATTTAGCCTTCCCCCGATTCTTCCGGGGTGTCGAGGGGAGTAGAATTCTCGGCCACTTCAATCGCGCCGATATCGCAGCTTTCGCCTTGTGGGCGGGCTGTGCCGATCTGGTCAGATTGGCTGCAAAGGTAGAAATCGCCGGCATCAAGAGCCGGGCTGTCGGGCGACAGCGGATAATAGGCGGGTCCGCTCGGCGCGGGCTGTATAAGCTCGCCCAACTGCGGGTCGACAGGCGCGCCCTCGCAGGAGCCATCGCCGATGAGGTTAAAGCTGCTGTCTTCCAGCACGCCATGGATATTCACCCCGCAATCGCCGCCGTCATTGCCCGCAAGGATGCTGTGACGCAAGAAAAGATGCCCGACCTCTTCGGGGCTCTCGCAGCAAATCATGATGCCGCCGCCGAGCTGGCTGGCGCTGTTATAGACAACCGTAACATGTTTAATCAAGGCATCGTCATCAGCGATGGAAATCGCCCCGCCATAAGCCGCGCTGTTGGCATAAAATGTGCTGTTGTTGAGGCGCGAGCTGCTCGCGTTGCTATGCAATGCGCCACCATTGTCCGCCGCCTGGTTGCCGCTGAATGTCGAGCCGCTGACTTGCAAGATGCTGTTTTTCACCCGCAGCGCGCCGCCATCATCGGTTGTTCGGTTGTTATCATAGACTGAGCCGCTAATGTCGATTTCTCCGCCGTTGGCTTGCATTGCGCCGCCATCGTCATTAGCCTGGTTGCTGCGGAACTCGCTGGCGCGGATGTCGATACTGGCTGCCTGGCTGAAGATCGCGCCGCCATTGGTCACCGCGACATTGTCGACGAAGTTGCCGCCGTGAACGCCCAGGCTGCCCTCGTGCAGGTACAGCGCGCCGCCGTCGCCGGTTGCCGTATTGTCCGAGAAGCGGCTGTTGCTGATGCGCAAGGTGCCTGCCTGGCTGAAGATCGCGCCGCCCGCAGCTGCCGCATTGCGCGTAAAGTGACTATCCAGAATGACTAAAGCGCCCAGGTTGCAGACTGCGCCGCCAAAGCGATCCGCGCCATTCGCAGCGCCACACAGCGCGCCGCCAGCCCGCGATATGCCACGCGCCAGGATGAGATTACGCAAGGTCAGCTCGCCTTCGGGTCCAACCAGAAAGATGCGAAAGCGGTTATCGCCGCTGATAAAAAATTGGTCATTGCCTTGGATGGCCAGCGCCGACTTGATAACGGGCAGCTCTTGATCCAACAGCACATTCTCGCTCAGCAGGATCGTATCGAGTCCCGCGCCGGCTGCGCAGCCAGCCACTGCTGCATCATCATTGGCGGCGGTGATGGCGTCCGCCAGCGAACATTCCGCCCCCAACTGGATATCGGCTGCCAGCGCTTTTGGCAGCGCCACCAGCAGCAATATGATCGTGATCCCCAGACAGATTTTGCTAGTGCCCATGTTTCGTCTCCATCTGTCGCTTGCCGACTCCACAGTAGCATAATGCGCCCCTAGCGCAACGCCATTCGCGCGCTATTCATTACGATGGAAGGGCAATCGCGTCAAAATGAAAGGCAATATATTTCAACACAGAAGTCACCGAGAACATAGATAGCACAGAGAAAAGCAATAGAATTACGGTTATTTCGGGAATAGTAGTCACATTGGGCTATATTTTCAGGCAAAATCCGCTACTTTTTAGTGAGAATTAAGCGGAGTAATGCCAGAAAGTCCTCTGTATCCTCTATATTCTCTGTGTAAACTGACCATTTGATACGGTTGACTCGGGACAGCTTACTCCCGACGCAGCGCCTCAGCCGGTTGCAGCTTGCCCAGCAGCCAGGCAGGATAAGCGCCCGCCAGCAGCGCCGCGATGATGGCCACCGCCAGCGCTTCGGCAAAATGCTCGGGCTGCGGCGTGAATTGCATCGTCCAGCCAAAACTGCGCAAGTTGATGACATGCGTCAAGACCAGCGACATCGCCAAGCCGATGGGCAGCGCCAACAGCCCCGCCACCAAGCCCATCAGCCCCGTCTGCAAAAGGGCGAAGCGCGTCAATTGTGGCGCTGTCATGCCGGTCGCGCGCATCACGCCATATTCGCGCGCCTGCTCCAGTTGCAGCGACATCAGCGCGGACAAAATGCCGATGAAAGCCACCAGCGTCGTCAGCAAGCGCAGCGCCACCGTGATAGAAAAAGTGCGGTCAAAAACTTCCAGCGCGCCGCTGCGCAGGCTGGCGTTGTCCTGCGCCAGCAGGTCGTATTCCGCCAGGCGGACGCGCAGATCGTCAATGACGGCGGCGACATCGGCATCGGTTTGCGTGAATATGGCCAGCGAGCTGAGGAATGGGTCGTCGAAATAGCGGTCGTAAATATGCCGCGCCATATAGACGGTACCTTGGTCAGTGCTGTAATCGTAATAGACGCCGAAGACATCAAAACTGACCGCGCCGCGCTCGGTTTGCAGGCTGAGGCGGTTGTTGCTTTGGTCGATGCCACGCCGATACGCGAACGGTTCGCTGACCATGATTGCGCCGCCATCCAACAGCGCCTGATGCTGTCCCGCTGGCGCAGTCGTCCACTTGAAGCGCCGCCCCGCCCCCGCAATATCAAAGTCGCTGGCAAGCAGGTTTATCGGCGGCAGGTCGGGGTAATCGGGCGTGATGAGGCTGACATGGCGCGCCGACGAGACCGCGCCCACGCCGGGCACAGCTTCCGCGATTGCCTGAACGCGCAGCGGCACATCCACGCTGGCATTGTTGGAGGCGAATAGCGGCGGCGATACATAGACCTGCGCGCCCAGCGACGACGCCAGCCAGTCCGCCACAGTCAGGCGAAAGCTGCCGATCATAGCGCTGATGCCCACGATGACGCTCACGGCGATCGTCAGCGCAGCCACCGCCACCGCCGTCCTGCTCAAGGAGCGGATGACAGCCCGCGCCGCCAGCCCGCCCAGTACGCCGAACAAGCCGCGCATGAGCGGATCCAGCAGCCGGCTCGCGGCCAGCAGCGTAACCGGCGTGAAAAGCGCGCCGCCAACCACGATGCACATCAGCGCGCCGAAGCTCAAAACCAGGCTCTCCCCCGCCGCCAGCAAGAGCAGCCCCAGACAAATCAAAAGCGCCGCGACCAGCGTGATGAGGGGCAGCCGCTGCCGGGCGCTAAGCTCCTGGCTGGAGCGCTTCATGACGCCGGCCGGTGGCGTGCGCGTGGCATCCCAACTGGGCAATGCCGCCGCCAGGGCGCTCGCCGCCAAGCCGAGGACCGCGCCTTTTAGCAGGGTGCCCGGCGCGATGCTGATGCGCTGCACAGTCACGCTGAAGTATAAATCGCTGATGGTCTGGCTGACCAGCGCCAGCGCGCCACGACCAAAAATGATGCCTAGCGCCAAGCCCAGCGCCGTGCCCAACAAGCCCAGTAACAGCGCTTCCAGCAAGATCAAGCGGAAGATCTGCGGGCGCGTCGACCCCAGCGAGCGCATGATGCCCAAGACCTCGCGCCGCTGCACCACGCTGAAGCTGATGGTGTTGTAGATGAGAAAGATACCCACTACCAGCGCCAGCCAACTCATCGCTTGCAGGTTCAGCTCAAAAGCGGCGATCATCTGATCGAGCGAGTTCTCCTGCTTGACATCGACCAACTGCAAGCCGATCGGCAGCGCGGCAGGCAGCCGCTCAAGCTCCTCGGCGGACAAGATCAGGTCAATGCGGCTCAAGCGCCCGTGCCTGCCGAGCATCTCCTGCGCTGTGGAGATGTCGCTGATGACGAGGTCATCCAGCCCCTGCCGGCTGACTTGGTCATCGGGCAGCAGGATGCCCACCAGCCGCGCCGCATTGAACCGCCCGCCAGCGCTAATCTGCAAGAAATCGCCGCCCTCCAAGCCCAGCTCAGCCGCCAGTGACTCGCTGAGGATGACTGCGCCCGGCTCCGTCATCAGGCTGGTCATCGCAAAGATATCCAGCGCCTCATCCGCGCCGACCAGGTAATTGCGAAAAGGCTGCTCTGCCAGCGGGTCGATGCCCAGCAAACGCAGCGGGCGATCGCTGCCGGGCACGCGCGCATACTCACTGACGACCGGCGCGCTGGTCTTGATGCCCAGCTCGAGGCGCAGGCGCGTATACAGCGCGGTGTCAAAGCCGTTGGGACCGCCGATGATCTGATGGGTCGCCCGCCCGACCAGGCTTTCGCTGCTCAAGGTAAAGGCGCGGCTGGCTGATTCATTGGCGATGTCAATGGCGATGACCACAGCCACGCCCAGCGCCACGCCCAACACACACATGGCGCTCTGAAAAAGTCGCCGGCTGATCGTGCGCAGGGAGAGGCGCAGGATGGCGCTCATTGCAGGGGCGCGCTCAGACGCCGAATAGCAGCCGGAAACGGTCGAGCCGCGCCAGGTAGTCTTCCAGCTTCGCGCCGTGCGGATAAATGGCGAGCTCGGTCGCGCCCAGTTTTTCCCAGCCGTGCACGAAATCTTCCCACCCGCTCTCGTCGCGGCTTTCGGTTACCAGCCGCACATGCAAGCCGAGCGAATCGCGCCGCCCGCAAGCCTCGGCATGCTGCCAATAGCGCTCGATGGCGGCTTGCGATTTGGCGGGGTCGCCAGCGCCAGCGATATAGCCATCGCTGAGCCGCGCCACCCGCCGCAGCACCACATCAGCCGTCCCGCCGATCCAAATGGGGATGGGCTGTTGGGGAGGCAGCGGATTGATGCCCGCATCGTCAATCGTATCAAAGCGCCCGCTGATAGTGACCAGGTCGCGCGTCCACAACTGGCGCAGGATGTGCATTTGCTCTTCGACCCGCGCGCCGCGAGTGGAGAAATCTTCGCCCAGGCAGGTATATTCGACTTCGTTCCAGCCGACGCCGATGCCCAGCCGCAGCCGCCCGCCCGAAAGCAGATCGACCTGCGCGGCTTGCTTGGCGACCAGCGCCGTCTGTCGCTGCGGCAGGATGAGCACGCCAGTCATAAAACCAATGCGCCGCGTGAACCCCGCCATCCAACTGAATAGCGTGAAGGGCTCATGAAACCTATCGTTGTAGGTGTAGGGGCGGCGGCCATCCCAGCCCGGTCGGTCGGGGTTTGCGCCCAGGACATGGTCATAAGCCAGCAGATGATGATAGCCCATGCCTTCAGCCGCCTGGACAAAGTCGCGCAGGATGTGGGGGTCTGCCCCCAGCTGCGTCTGTGGAAAAACAACGCCGAAGCGCATAATTCGCCTCCGTGCCTGTCGGTGAATGCGCGGACTATGGTAGTCGAATTGTGGGGGGATTCACAGGTCTAGCGCCGCGCCCTTGGCTTACATAATCCCGAAGGTCTTAAAAGCCTGCACAGCGCTCATGCCGCCCTCGATGGCTTTTTGCACCAGTTTTTCGCCGCGGGCTTTTTCCAGCGCCGCCTCAAAGACCTCACGCTCGGCTTGCTGCGGCACGATCAGTACGCCGTCTACATCGCCAAAGACAATATCGCCCGGCGCGATGCCCACGCCGCCGATCTCGATAGGCAGCCGAAAGTCCAGTACCTTGCCGCGCGGGCCTTGGTCTTGCGCGTAAGAGCCATGTGCAAAAGCGGGAAAACCCTGCGCCAGCACGCCGTGGGTATCACGCAGGTAGCCATCCACCACCGCGCCCGCCGCCCCCAGATGCCGCGCCCGCGTCGTCATCAGCTCGCCCCAGAGCGCGTATCGCCGCGATGCGCCGCTGCAAATATAGACCTCGTCCGCTTGCAGGTCGTCCAGCGCTTCCAGCATCAAACCGAAGGGTTTGTCCATGAGGGGGTTATTCGCCGCCGAGCCGCGTTCCTGGTAGACGTCGGCTTCCAGCACGGGCATGGCGCGCCCGATGAGCAGCATGTCGTCACGCAGAGGGCGTATCTGTGGCGGCAGGAACTGGTGCAGCAAACCCAGCTTGTCCATGCAGTCGCCGACCACCGCCGTGAAAAGCTCGCGCCGCGCCAGGTCAAATAATTCTGCGTCCGTCCGCCACGGGGCTGATGTCATGCGCGCCTCCATTCAATTCAATGTTCGCCCGATACAAAACTTAACACAGAGGGCACAGAGGTTTTTCTGGAATTACCCTCTCAAAAATAGGTGGGGCTGCCAAAAAGTATAGCTCAATGTGACAATAACCTTCAATATAACCATAATTCTATTGCTTTTCTCTGTGCCCTGCTGTGTTCTTTTTGTCCTCTGTGGTGAGATATATTGCCTTGCATTTTGATGCAATCGCCCTGCTGAATGCCCGACTACGCAGCCTGTGATTGCGGCGAGCGACTGCTACAATATCGTCAGCGAGTCGGCAGGGACGAAGAAAGGGCGCGGATATGGAAAAGCTGGCGGATATCGGCTTGGTTGGCTTGGCGGTGATGGGGCAGAACCTGGCGCTGAATATCAATGACCATGGTTTTCGCGTCGCTGTCTTCAACCGCACCAGGGCCAAAGTGTCGCGCTTCTTGGCGAATGAGGCGCAAGGCACGGACATCATCGGCTGTTATAG
Organism: Chloroflexota bacterium; assembly: GCA_009840575.1. Classification (GTDB taxonomy): domain Bacteria; phylum Chloroflexota; class Anaerolineae; order Aggregatilineales; family Phototrophicaceae; genus UBA6055. The sequence continues at coordinate 26,284 of VXNO01000005.1, forward strand.
CCCCGAAGAATTCGTAGCCAGCCTCCAACGTCCGCGCAAGATCATCCTGATGATCCAGGCGGGCGCGCCGGTCGATAAATCCATCGCCCAACTGATGCCGCTGCTGGACGATGGCGATATCATCATCGACGGTGGCAATTCCAACTTCAAAGACAGCATTCGCCGCACCAGCGAGGTCGAGGCGCTGGGCAAGTATTTCATCGGCGCGGGCATCAGCGGTGGCGAAGAAGGCGCGCGTCAAGGACCCTCCATCATGCCGGGCGGGTCGGCGGCTGCCTGGGGCGAGGTCAAGCCGATACTACAGGCGGTGGCAGCCAAGGTGGCTGATGGCAGCCCTTGCTGCGACTGGGTGGGCGAAGATGGTGCCGGGCACTTCGTGAAGATGGTGCACAACGGCATTGAATATGGCGATATGCAGCTAATCTGCGAATCCTGGCACATCATGTCGACGGTGCTGGGCATGAGCGAAGCCGAATGCAGCGCGGTCTTCAAACGGTGGAATACCGGCGCGCTGGAATCATTTCTCATCGAGATCACCGCCGATATCCTGGCATTCCAGGATGAAGACGGGCAAGCGCTCCTGCAATCCATCCTGGATACCGCCTCCCAAAAAGGCACGGGCAAATGGACAGCCATCACGGCGCTGGAAGAAGGCACGCCACTGACTCTGATAGGCGAAGCGGTATTCGCGCGTTGTTTGTCGGCTATCAAAGAACAGCGCATGGCTGCGGCAAAAATCCTGCCGGGACCGCAAGCGACTTTTCGCGGCGACAAAGGAGCAATCATCGACCAACTGGAGCAGGCGGTGTACGCAGCCAAGATTATCAGTTACGCGCAGGGCTATATGCTAATGCGCGATGCAGCCGCGACCTACAACTGGAACTTGAATTATGGCGGCGTGGCGCTGATGTGGCGCGAAGGCTGCATCATCCGCTCGGCATTTTTGGGCAAAATCCAGGCAGCCTATGCCAGTAACTCAGCGCTCCCGAACCTGCTGCTGGACGATTATTTCAGCGCGGCGGTCAGCGCGGCGCAAGCAGCCTGGCGCAATGTGGTGGCGCTGGGCATCCAACACGGCATCCCCCTGCCGATTATGAGCGGAGCGCTGGCATTTTACGACGGCTTCCGGTCGGCGCGCTTGCCAGCCAATCTCTTGCAGGCGCAACGTGATTATTTTGGCGCGCACACCTACGAACGGGTGGACCGCCCCCGCGGCGAATACTTCCATACCAACTGGACGGGCACGGGCGGCAGCGTCACAGCGGGCAGTTATGATGCCTAGCGCAGCAGCAGTATAGAGAATGCGACTATAATTGAAGCGGTATACTTGCCGTATTCGAGATTGAGAAAGATATGCCCGACCAAGCAACTCCCAACCGACTGTACTTCGGCGATTGCCTGGAGATCATGGCCGAATACATCCCAGACAAATCCATCGACCTGATTTATCTCGACCCGCCGTTTAATTCCAAACGTATTTACAAGGCCTTCATCGGTGGCGCGCAATGGGTAGCATTTGATGATACCTGGCGTTGGTATGAAGCGATTGACGACTTCCACGCAGTAGCGGGGGATGTTTCGCTCGCGCCGACGATGGAAGGCTTGCGGCGAATTCTGGGCGAAGGCGGAGAGTTGGCTTACTTGTCCTACATGGCGAATCGCCTTCGAGAATGCTGGCGTGTATTGAAGCCGACAGGGAGCATTTATCTGCACTGTGATCCAACGATGAGTCACTACCTAAAAATCGTCATGGACGGAATATTTGGCAAGAAGAACTTTAGAAATGAGATAATTTGGCATTACCGAAAATGGTCAACAGGAAAATATGCCTTCCAGCGTAATCACGATGTGTTGTTCTTATATTCGCGTTCAGGCTCTCGCGAGCGGGTGTTCAATCAACTGTACATGCCTAGAACCGCTTCCACTATCAAGCGCTTTGGCAATAAGCGGATTATTTCGGATTATTTCGGGTTATGATGAAGAGGGTCAACGATTGCCGTCCCAGGTAGCGGATGAAGATTCAAAAGGTGTCCGCTAAGACGATGTTTGGCCGATTGCGCGTGTGCCGCCGATCAAGCAGCTCTATCCGACTGAAAAGCCCCTACCACTGCTAGAGCGTATAGTTTCCGCGTCCAGCAAACCTGGCGACGTTGTATTTGACCCGTTCTGCGGCTGCGGCACGACGATACATGCCGCCCAAAATCTCGGACGGCGCTGGATTGGTATAGATGTCTGTGTCCAAGCCTGCAAGGTTATTCAGAAACGGCTCGAAGGCCACTTCGATAGTTTGTGGGACGACATTGAGTTCGTCGGTATGCCCAAGACACTGGAGGACGCCAGAGAGTTGGCGGCTTACGACCCATTCAAGTTTGAGCGCTGGGCGGCATCTCTCACGCCCGGCTTGGAAGCCAACAAACGGCAACGCGGCGACAAAGGCATAGACGGCCGCGGAAGGCTGCCAGTGCGCAAAGGCAGCTTCATTGATGTGGTCGCGCAGGTCAAAGCGGGCAATACCAATCCGAGTCATGTGCAGGCATTCCATGTGCAGGCATTCAACGAAGCGCGCAGACAAGCCGGGGCGGAGCTAGGCGTATTCACCTGTTTTGGAGACAAAGTAACCAGAGGAATGCGCAATGCGGCCGCCAACGCGGGAAGGTATCTTGACATGTGGACCGTGATTCAAATCTATACAATCGAAGACTACTTTGCGGGCCGTCTCCCTGTCTTGCCATTGGCGGATTTTCCTCGCCCTTAATCGAAAGTCAGCATCGCTTTGATGATGACAGTCGCTGAGTCGAGTCAGGCCGAGAAGTCGCATTTATTTCAAACCGGCAGCTCCGGCACGAACTGATAGCCCGGCTCGCGTTGCTGGCGGCGCAGGATGGGCAGGATCTGTCGCCAGGTGCCCAGTACGCCCCGCGCTGGCGCAGGCATATCCGCTCTCACAAGGCGATGCAACTCCGCCAGATGATAAAAGGGCACAGCGGCATACATATGATGCTCAATGTGGTAGTTCATCTGCCAGTACAAAAAGCCCAGCAGCGGATTCAGCAGGATAGTGCGCGTGTTCAGCCGATAGTCGCTGACCTCGTCCGAGAGCCCAATATGCTGCGCTTCATTGAGCAGGAACTGGAAGCCACCACCATAAAATGGTGCCAGGGTCGTCAAGATGGGCAGCAGGTACCAGCCCTGCCAGAGCGATATTGCCAGGATCAAGCCATGCCCAAAGAGCAGAGCCCGCGCCCAGTTGAAGAGCTTGCGCCGCTGTTCACTTGCCTCAGGCGGGAAGAGCGCTCGCTCCCAGTCGTTGTCGATGCGCCCCAGGCTCAGCAGCAGGATGCCTTTCCAGCGCAGCCATAAGCCACGCGGATTGACCAGGGCGAAGCTGAGGTAGGAGCGCAGGGTCAGCTCGCGCGGCAGCACAACTTCCAGGTCATCGGGCGGGTGCAAGGTGTAGCGGTGGTGCGCCTGGTGACTCGCCCAAAATGACACATGGTTGTAACAGCCGAGAAAGCTGTAAACATTGCGAAAAAAGCTGTTCAGCGCCGGCGTCTTGAAGACCGTCTTGTGGCATAGCTCGTGAAAACCATTAACCAGGAAAGCCCACAGCGCGCCATGCAGGGTTATCAGCGCCAGCGCCACGAAAAGATGGACATGCTGCGCCGCGTGCCAAGCCAAGCCGCCGCTGACAGCCAACAGCGCCAAATGCCCCAGCGCCTGCGTCAGCCCGCGCCGGTCGCTGCGCTGGTTGAGCCGCGCCAGATCCGCCGTGGCAAGCGGTGAACGATACCAGGCGATTCGTTTCTTCCCGCGATTTGCTGCGTTCAATTAGCGAACCTCAACAAATTGCCTGCGCCGCGGTTATTCAAAACTCAGCATCGCCTTGACGACGCCGGTTTCTGGATCAAGCCAGGTCGGGAAGTCACGCAGGAGGCCCTGCGGGCTGGCGCTATGCGTGATCCACTCCGTCAGCTGAATTTGCCCAGCGCGCAAGCACTCGATGACCCAATCAAAATCGGCGGATGTGGCGTTGCGACTGGCGAGCAAGCTCATTTCATGCGAGTGAAATAAAGGATCGCTGAAGCGGATATCGCCTTTGATATGCCCCACCAGCGTCAAAGTCCCGCCATGCGCCACATAGTCAAAGGCGGCTTGCATGGAGCGCGCGCTGCCCGTGCAATCGAAGACCAGCGTGGGCAATTCACCACCGTGCAGAGAGCGCAGTTGCGCCAGCGCATCGCCCCGCGCATCGACTGTTCCTTCAATGCCCAGCGCCTGCCGGCAGAAATCCAGCCGTCCCGCGTCCAGCTCCATCACCGTTACATCCGCGCCAGCCAGCAGGGCGAATTGCGCTGTCGCCAAGCCGATGGGCCCCGCGCCGATGACCAGCGTTTTTTCGCCGGCTGCGATACCAGCGCGCCGAGTAGCATGAGCGCCGATTGCCAGCATCTCCACCAGCGCCAGTTGCTCGGGCGAGATACCGTCAGCGGATAACAGTTTATCGGCGGGCAGGGTAAATTGCTCGCGCATGCCGCCATCAATATGCACGCCCAGCACTTGCATGTCCACGCAGCAGTTGGTCTTGCCGCGGCGGCAGGCGATGCAATGCCCGCAATGCAGATAGGGGATGACGCAGCAGGTCTGCCCAACCTGGACATTTTCCACATCAGCGGCCAGCGCCAGGACTTCCACCGCCAGCTCGTGCCCGAGGATGCGCGGGTAGCTGAAGAAGTTCTGGTTGCCGGCGTAGGCATGCAGGTCAGTGCCACAGATACCGACGCGCCGCACCCGAACCAGAGCCTCGCCAGGACGAGGCTGCGCTGGCGGCGGCAGGTCTTGCAAGCGTAGACTGCCCGGCTCTTCCAGCACGATGGCTCTCATGCGCTGCCTCCCTGTCTGTTGGCGAGCGGCGGAATAATCCCTGCGCGCCATCGTCGGTATGTTGAAGGCTAGATTGCTGATTAGGTCGGCGCTAATACGCGGCAAGGACCGCCCGAACCTTCCTTCCAACGGGGTATGCCCACCACGACGGTCGCCGCGCGATTTTTGGTGAACACATGATCATTCCTTCCCGATTAATTCGCTAAAAATCCGACAAGGCAATGTCATCGTTGCTCACCAGGCGATTAACGACCGCCTTGCAGCCAAGCCAGGCTGTAGGCTAGCGCCGCATCGATCACTTCCGTGACATCGCCAGCCAGCACATCAAAGACATGGTCGCCATCCAGCAGCACCAGCGCCTCCGCGCCCTCGTGGTAATCCAGGAAGACCTGGCCTGCTTGTGGCTGTGGCGTTACCGTATCATCGCGCGCGCCGTTGATGACCAGCAGCGGACCACGATAGCCGGTGATTTCCGCTACCGGGTCCACCAAGAAGATGTCATCAAAGAATGGACCCTTCAGCGCGGTCTCGGCACCCCAAGGCAACATAATGGTCATGGCTTCATCGCCGGAGCCCGCGCCCGCCAGCAAATTGTCATAGCCCAGCAGAATGCCGTAACTCATAACCGGGTTCGACACAGCCGACCAGAGCACGAGGCTGCTGACACGGTCATCGCGCCCAGCCGCCGCCGCGCCCACCAGTCCGCCCTGGCTCAAGCCTACGATGCTGATATTCCCGCTGTCGACGCCTTCCAGCGTTTCCAGGTAGTCCAACGCCGCGATTGCATCGGCGATCTGGCTGCTGAATGTGGTGTCTTCCCAAGCGCCTTCGCTCTCACCCGAGCCGCGGAAGTCAATGCGCAGGCTGGCGACGCCGCGTTCACCCAGCCAGCGAGCGGCGCGGCTGAACATCGTGTCCTCAGTGCCAAGCACCGGCAGCTCATGGCGCGTGCCTGTGAAGCCATGCAGCAGCAGGGCGACCGGGAAAGGACCTTCGCCGTCGGGCATGGCCAATGTACCGATGACCGACTGTCCCGCATTGCTGAAGCTGACATCACGCTCGCTGACAGTATAGTCCACCGCTGAATCAGCCAGCGCGGAGGCGGCTTCCGCCAGGCTGTCCTGCGCCGCGCCCACTCCCGTAGCCAGCAGCAAGCCGATCAGCATGATGATGCTCAACACGCTCTTCACCGCGTACAGCGTTCTTTTCTTGGCGCGCATGACGAACTCCCATACAATACTTTATCTATGCAAGCAATTGTTACATAGCATACGCATCGGCGCAAATATCGCCCCTTTCAATACTGTTTCTACGCCATGTTTCTGCCCTGCGTCCGTTGCCTCAATAGCTGGTATTGCGGGTGATTTTGAAGGCATAGACATGGTCGCAGGGTTTGTGGTCGGGGCGCTCGATCTGCAAGCCATTTTCTGTCATCGTCCAGCGCAGCTCGCCTTTATGTCCCAGCAGCTCGACTGAGCGCACTTCGCCGGGATAAAAGCAATGCGTCGATTCGATGACAAATTGCTCTTGGGGCCAATCGAATGCCAGGGCATACAGCACATTGGCGCGCGTGGTGAAGCGGATATCGCGGGCGGTGTATTGCAGCTTCTCTTTGGTATCGCTGAATGCGCCGACATGCCTCATCCGCGTGGGACCTTCGCCATAGGTATTCCAGGGCACGGTATCATAGATTGCTTCGCCATTGACGCGCAGCCATTCACCAATGCCTTCCAGGATAGCTTTGGATTCGTCGGGAATGGTGCCATCGGGTTTGGGGCCGACATTCAGCAGCATAAAGCCGTTTTTGCTGACGTTGTCGGCTAAGTATTGCACCATCTCGGTTACGGATTTGTATTCGGTTTCCTTGATGTAGCCCCAGCCCTGCCCGTCGTCGACTGTGGTATCGGTGATCCACTCGTAATGCGTCAGCTCGGCGGTCTTGCCCAGTTCGAAGTCCAGCAAACCCGCGCCGGGCGGGATGTCGTGCCATTTGTAGCTGGCTACCACCTCGCGCCCCCATTCGGCTTCCTTGTTGTAGTAGTAGGCGAGGAAATCTTGCTTGTATTGATCGTGGATGAAGCGCAAGCCGAAGTCGAACCAGATGTAGTCGGGCGTATACCGTTCGACAACTTCGTGCAAGCGATTTTTCCAGCGTTGCAAGAAGGCGCGGCTGGGTTTGTCTTGGGCGCGCCACTCAGCGTGGTCGTGCCCTTTGTCACTCGCTTCAAATGCGAAATCGAGGTTATGCGGCTCGCCGTACAGGGCGGCATAACGCGGGTCGGCGGCGTCGTATTCGCGCTTCCAATGCGGGAAGAACCACCAATTTTCGGCGTGGTGCATGGCGACCATGAAGCGCATGCCTTGGGCGCGGATGGCACGTTCCAGCTCGCCGACGACATCGCGCTTGGGTCCCATCTTGCCGGCGCAGTAGTCGGTGTCGCTAGCGTCCCACATGGGGAAGCCGTCATGATGCTCGGCGACGGGCCCCGCGAATTTTGCGCCCGCGCGCGCAAACAACTCCGCCCATTCCTCAGGGTCGAAGCGCTCCGCCGTGAACATCGGGATGAAGTCCTTGTAGCCGAATTGAGAAGGATGCCCATAGGTGCGACAGTGATAGTCATGCTGGGGCGTGCCTTCGCGGTACATGTTGTAGGGATACCAGGTTACATTCGGTCCAGTCGCCGGCACGCAATAGATGCCCCAGTGCGTGTATATGCCGAACTTCGCCTTGCGCATCCATTCGGGCGTAGGGTGGGTCTTCAATGATGCCCAGGCGGGCTGATAGCGTTGGGTCATGGGCAGCTTCTCCAGCAGGTTTCACGGGACGATAGTAGCGCGGCGGCGGGGCAGGCGCAACTTGGAAAATCGCTTCAATCACTCACCACTGAGACGCAGAAGTAGAATCAAGAAAGTAATGCGAAAATCTAGGAATGCGTGTAGAGGCGAGCCTTGGGTCACCCGCTGTTTTCTGTGATGATTCTGGGCGAGCCAAGGCTTGCCCCTACAGATTCCATTCTCACGACTTACTTGGTTTTATTGAGCGCGCAGAGGTTTTGAATCGATTGCCCGGTTGCGCTCTTTGCGATTCCGCTTTTCTGTTAGACTATCCAGCGATTCACACAAGCAGAATGACGATCCCCCATGCGCACAACTGTTTATCCCAAAGTTGTTGTCATCGGCGCGGGCAGCCTGTTTTTTGGCCGCCAAGCCATCTGGCAGATGACGCATTCCCAGCATCTGCGCTCGGGCTGTTTGGCGCTGGTCGATACCGATGCCGAGCGCCTGGACAAAATGGCTAAGCTGGCGCAATTGGTCGCCGCGGCAACGGGCGCGCCATTAAAAATCGAGGCGCATAACGACTGGAAAGATGCGCTGCCGGGCGCGGATTTCGTCGTGCTCAGCTTCGCGGTTGATACGGTGCGTTATCGCGGCTTGGATTGTGAGATTAGCGCGCGTTATGGAGTGCGTATGTGCAGCGGCGATACCATTGGTCCCGGTGGCATCATGCGCGCCCTGCGTGACTTGCCCGCCATCCTGGAATGCGCCGCCGATGTCGCCCGCCTCTGCCCGGATGCCTGGCTCATCAATTATATCAACCCCAGCGCGGTCAATGGCATGGCGCTGGCTCGCTTCGCCCCGCAGGTGAAGAGCTTCGCGCTCTGTGATTCGCTGCACATGCCGCATGTGAAGATTCGCTATGCCATCCTGGCTGGGCTGATCGATCATGCCAGCCAGTGGCATGCCGCGCTGGATGCCGACTTTGACCTGCGCATCGCGGGGGTCAACCATTTCACCTGGCTGCTGCGCGCGGATTATCGGGGGCGCGACTTTCTGCCAGAGATTGCCGATGCCATCCGCCGACGCGCCACCACCGGCGACCAGGCAGGCAAAGGCGCAAAACAATTGCACAACGATGCCATCACCTGCCAACTGAGCGATATCTTCGGCTACACCTCCGCCTGCACCGCCCACACCAAAGAGTATGTGCGCTTTTATCAAGGGCGGGGCGCGCTGCCGAGTGAGATCCCGCCTTTGCGCTTGTGGGAAACCGACGCCCGTTATGCCCGCCATGCCGCAATGTGGCGCGAGGTCGAGGAGACAATCAGCGGCGCGCTGCCCATCGGCGACTTCCTGGCGCGGCACAGACCCGATCACGCCACGGACATCATCGAAACGATGGCGGGCGGGCTGGGACGTCCCTATTACATCAACACAGCCAACAAGGGCGCTGTCGGCAATCTGGGCGATGACGCTTTTTTGGAGCTGCTCTGCGATGTAGATGAGGGTGGTCCGCGCCCGCGATCGGTCGGGGATATGCCGCTGGGCTTGCGCGGCATGACGCAGTTGACACTGGATACACATGAATTGACAGCCGAGGCGGTGGCAAAGGGCGATTACAACTTGCTGCGGCGCGCGCTGATGACCGACCCGCTGACTACTTCCATCGAAGATGCCGATGCGATTTTGCGCGATCTGCTGGCGGCACAGCGGGATGCCCTGCCCGATTGGGTCTAGCTGTATAGTCCCTTGACCTGTCGGCATGAGCAAAGGAGCGACCATGCCCAGCGCCATCATCCTGGCTGTCGATATCGGCGGCACATTCACCGACATTGTCGCGCTGGATAAAGGTGGCGAGCGCATCGTCGTCGAAAAACTGCTGACCAGCTATCCAGACCCCTCGGTCGCGGTTATGCAAGGCTTGCGCCGTCTGCTGGAGCGCGAGCAGCTCCCGCCCGAGTCGCTTGCCTACGTCGTGCATGGCACCACCTTAATCTCCAATACCCTCATCGAACGGACGGGCGCGAAGACGGCGCTGCTAGCCACCGCCGGCTTCCGCGATGCCATCGAGATTGGCAACGAAGGCCGTTACGATATGTACGACCTGGCGCTGCAGAAGCCGCAACCGTTGGTGCCGCGGCATCTGCGCTTTGATGTGCCGGAACGGATGCTGGCGGATGGGCGCGTCTACAAGCCACTGGACGAAGCCGCGCTGCGAGCCACCTGCCAGCAACTGCGCGAGCTGGCTATCGAAGCGGTCGGCATCTGCTTCCTGCATGCCTATACCAACCCGGCTCATGAACTGCGGGCGCTGCAAATCACGCGCGAAGCATTGCCCGGCGTGGCGCTATCCGCATCGCACCAGGTTGCGCCCGGCATGCGCGAATATCCCCGCGCTTCTACCACCATTGCCAATGCCTATGTCCAGCCTATCGCCGCGCGCTACTTGACGCGGTTGCAGCGCGACCTGCAGGCTGCGGACATCGCCGCGCCTTTGAATATCATGCTGAGCAGCGGCGGCACAACGACCGTGGCTGCGGCGCGTGACTTCCCCATCCGCCTGGTGGAGAGCGGTCCGGCTGGCGGCGCGCTGGCTGGCGTCTATTGGGGACGTCTGCTGGGGCAGCGCGATGTGCTGGCATTCGATATGGGCGGCACCACCGCCAAAGCCGCCCTCACCCGCCAAGGCGAGCTGGCAATCAGCAACCAGTCCGAGGTGGCGCATGTGCATCGCTTCAAGCGCGGCAGTGGCTTGCCGATGATGGTGCCGATGATCGAACTGATCGAAATTGGCGCGGGCGGCGGTAGCATCGCCAGGCTCAATGCGCTGGGCCTGCCAACTGTGGGGCCACAGAGCGCCGGCAGCTCGCCTGGTCCCGCGGCTTATCAACTAGGCGGGCAACAGCCGACCGTCACCGATGCTGACTTGCTCTTGGGTTACCTGAATCCCGCTTATTTTGCTGGCGGCGCGATCCGGCTAGATGCTGATGCCGCCCGCAGCGCCTTCACATCGTTGGCTGCCGCGCTGGATTTGCCGCTGGAGCGCATGGCTTGGGGCGTGCATAAAATGGTCAATGAGACGATGGCGGCCGCGGCGCGCGTTCATGCTGCCGAGCGCGGGCTGGAGTTGCGGCGCTATTGCATGGTGGCGACCGGCGGCGCGGGTCCAGTTCATGCCTGTGGCGTGGCGGAGGGCTTGGGCATCAAGCGTATCATCATCCCGCCGCTGGCTGGCGTGGGCAGCGCCTTTGGCTTTCTCACCGCGCCCATCGCCTTTGATTTCACGCGCAGCTATGTCCGGCGGCTCCGCGATATTGACCTGGATGAACTCAACGCCATGCTGCGCGGGCTGGAGCGGGATGGCAGACAGATTGTGCGGGCGGCTGGCGTATCCGCCGCGGATATACACGCGCAACTGCATATCGACATGCGTTATATCGGGCAGGGTTATGAAGTGCGCGTGCCCTTCTCTATGGCGACCTTGACGCGCGCGCATATCCAGCGTATGCAAGCCGCCTTCGAAGACGAATACCGCGCTTTCTATGGGCAGCTTGCGGAAGATGTGCCTATCGAAGCGGTCAACTGGCGCGTGCTCATCAGCGGCCCACAGCCACAAGTGACAAGCCCTGGCCCACCCGGGCGCGGTCAAGATGAGCCAGTGGCGCTGCGCCCGGTGCGTTTCTCTGCCGATGCCGCGCCGCTGCCGACGCCGGTGTATCGCCGCGAGCGGTTGGCAGCCGGCTGGAAGGCGCGGGGCCCGCTGATAATTGAAGAGGCGGCTTCGACGACTGTGGCTTTGCCGGGCTGGTCAGCGCAGGTAGCGGAAGGCGCTTGCCTCTTGCTATCGCGCGGTTGATAAATCCACAAACGAGCATTTACGGGCAATTTTGACAAGCAGTGAGAATCAAGGCATACTGATTTTATTGGCTTGGCTGGCTTGTGGGTTTTGCATAGTGGGCTCTGCCTAGCCAATCGAAAAATAGAGAAATGGAGTGAAACAGCATGAGTGAAAAACGACTTTCTCGCAGGGATTTCTTGCGCGCGAGTTTGGCGGCTGGGACAGCGGCGACTTTGTCCGCTATGCCGGCTGGCTTGACCTACGCGCAGGAGCAGGCTTTCCTCAACTATTGGACGGGCTGGAGCGGCTTCGAGTTTGATGTGCTGCAAGGTTTGGTCGACCAATTCAACGAGGAGAATCCAGATGTCTATGTCAATATGACGACGGTATTTGGACAATACGAAAAGGTCTTGACAGCGATCGCTGGCGGCAACCCGCCTGATGTTGTGTCGGCTGTCTGGCTGCATCAGTTGGTGCAGATTGCCTCGCAGGGCGCGCTGACGCCACTGACCGCCTATGCCGAAGCAGCTGGCATCGACGGCTCGAAGTACTTCCCGCAGCTTTGGAACAACTGGTGGCACAATGGCGAGCTATGGGGTTTGATGTGCACATCCAACGCGCGCGTCCTGGCTTTCTCGCCGCCAGCCCTAGAGGAGCTGGGCATGAGCGAGCCGCCAAGCAGCATCGAAGAATTGGACGCGGCTTGCCAGGCATTCGAGATCATCGACAGCGATGGCAATATCGAGCGCGTGGGCCTCTTGCCGGACAACCTCACCTGGTGGGCGCATGTCTTTGGCGGCAGCTTGTACGACGAAGACAGCGGCACGATAACCGCCAACGACCCCGCCAATGTCGCCGCGCTGGAGTGGATGGCGGGTTATTGGTCGCGGCTGGGCCCGGAGCGGGTGGCGGTGTTCACCAGTGGCTTCGGCGATTACCTCAGCCCGCAAAACCCCTTCTTCGTCGGCAAGGAAGGCTTCAAACAAGTCGGCGAATGGTTCATCCAGTTCCAAAAGAAGTTTGCGCCTGACTTGGAAATGGATATGATCGCAGCGCCATACCCCGATGGCGGCCGCCAGAATTGCACAACCTTCGGCGGTAGCGTCTTCACCATCCCCACCGGCGTGATGAACCCGGACGCGGCTTGGGAGTTCATCCGCTGGTTGAGCGAAGACGAGCATATGGGCGAGTTCTGCTTCAATATCCAGAATATCCCGCCCAAGGTCGGCGCAGCCACCGCCGAGCGCTTCGTCAGCGACCATCGCTTCCAACTGGCGCTGGACCTGCTGAATGGTCCCAACGCCTTTGGCCCGCCGAAGATCCCGGTCAACGACTTCTATAACTCGCGACTGGGCGAAGCGGAGACCGCCGTCAAAGCCGGGCAGATCTCGGCACAAGAAGCCCTCGACCGCGTTACCGAAGAAGTCCAGCGCGAACTCGACATGGCGATGATGTAATGGTCCGCCCCCATCCCCCCGGACGCTTAT
>VXNO01000167.1 GCA_009840575.1 Chloroflexota bacterium
GGTTATGACGTTAATCCCGGTAGAACCAAGTAAATAATGAGACTTTGAATGTCCGCTTACCCCCACCCCAAGCCCTCCCCGACCGCCAGTGTCTACGCGGCGCAAAATGAGGGAGGGGCTCTAATACTACAGAATCACTGCAAAGACTCCCCTTCCCTCGTTCTGGGGGCAAGGAGCCGGGGGATGGGGCTGTATTCGCACGACTTATTTGGTCTTACTCCTATGCTACCCTAATGCAAATTCACAAGCAGCCAACATGATCCCATTCAACCAGCTCAAGCCACTGCACGACCTGCTCGCCGACGAAATCAATGCCGCCCTGCTGCGCGTCGCGGACAGTGGCTGGTACATCCTGGGTCCCGAGGTAGCGGCATTCGAGCGCGAGTTCGCGGCGTATCACGGCCTCAAGCACGCGGTCGGCGTCGCCACTGGCACCGATGCCATCGAGCTGGCGCTGCGAGCGGGCGGGGTCGGCGCGGGCGACGAAGTCATCACCGTCGCGCATACCGCCTTGGCTACTGTAGCAGCGATCGAAGCGACTGGCGCTGCCCCTGTATTGGCTGATATTGACCCCGTGACCTTCACCTTGTGCCCAGATGCGGCTCGCGCAGCCATCACAGCCCGCACCCGCGCCATCGTTGTTGTGCATTTGTATGGCGGGGCGGCGGATATGGATGCGCTACTGAGCCTGGCGCAGGCGCGCGACCTGCTCTTGATTGAAGATTGCGCCCAGGCACATGGCGCGCTGTACCAGGGGCGCAAGCTCGGCACGTTGGGCAGCATGGGCGCGTTCAGTTTTTATCCCACCAAGAATATGGGCGCTTATGGCGATGGCGGCGCAGTCATCACTGACGACGATGCCCTGGCGGAGAAACTCCGCAAGCTGCGCAACTACGGGCAGAGCAGCCGCTATCATCATCAATCGCGCGGCACCAATAGCCGCCTGGACGAGCTGCAAGCGGCGGTCTTGCGCGTCAAGCTGGCGCACCTGGATGAACTGAACCAGCGCCGCCGCGACATCGCCGCCATTTACGAGGCGAACTTGACCGGCGTGCATAAACCAAGCGCGCGCGCCGATAGCCAGCATGTCTATCATCTCTATGTCATCCGTGATGCCCAGCGTGACCAATTGATGACAGACTTGCAAGAGCGCGGCATTGGCACACTGATTCATTATCCCGTGCCTGTGCATTTGCAAGAGTCGCACCGTGATTTAGGGCTGGGCGCAGGCAGCCTGCCGTACACCGAGCGCGCCGCCCGCGAGATCTTGTCGCTGCCCCTGTATATCGGCTTGAGTGATGACGATGCGCTGCGGGTTTGCGAGGCGATTTCGCAGTTGCGGGGAGTATGATGAGAACTTACGACGGAGCATTGGCTGGCGCGCGCGCCTTGGTTACGGGCGGTTTGGGCTTTACGGGCAGCAACCTGGCTATCGCCCTGGTCGAAGCTGGCGCTGAGGTAACCATCGTGGATGCCATGCTGCCGGGTTATGCCGGCAACCTGTTTAATATCGAGCCAATCCGCCAGCGCGTCCACGTCAACTTCAATGACGTGCGCGATGCCAATGCCATGAATCACCTGGTGCGCGGGCAAGATTATGTCTTTCACCTGGCTGGGCAGGTCGACCATGTCTTGAGCCTGACCAATCCCTTCCCCGATATCGATATTAACATCAAAGGCACGGCTGTGGTCATGGAAGCGCTGCGGCAGCACAACCCGAACGCCAAGGTCATCTACACGGGCACGCGCGGGCAATATGGCCCCGCCGTCAGCCTGCCCGTGGCCGAAGACGCGCCCACCCGCCCCAAAGGCATTTATGAAATCTCCAACTTGACGGCGGAAAAAATCATCCAGGTTTATTGGGAGACGCACGGGATTGAGGCGGTGCTGCTACGCTTGACCAATATCTATGGTCCGCGCGCGCAGATGAAACACCCGCGCTATGGCGTGGTAAACTGGTTCCTGCGTCTGGCGCTGGACGATGAGGTTATCCAGGTCTTTGGCGATGGCAAGATATTGCGCGACTTTTTATATATTGATGACGCGGTGGAAGCGATTTTGATGTGCGCCTTGCGGCCGCGGGCAATCGGCGAGATCTTCAATGTCGGCGTCGACAAGCCCGCCGACTTTATCGAGCTGGCGGAAACGATTGTGGAGGTCGCTGGCAGCGGCTCCTGGCGATTCGCGCCTTTCTCACCGGAGCGCAAAGCGCAAGAGCCGGGCGATTTCTACAGCGACATCAGTAAGATCCGCCGCTTGGTCGGCTGGACGCCGCGCACCAGCCTGCGTGATGGCTTGCGGCGCACAGTCGCATATTATCGAGCGCACAAAGCGGAATACTGGAGCGACGATGAGCCAAGTTGATATTCACCCCAGCGCCAGGCTGGCTGACAATGTGCGGATTATGGGCGCGCTGAGCCTGGGCGCGAATGTGCAAGTCGGCGCGAATGTTACCTTTTACCCTAATGTGCATATTGGCGCGGGCACGCGCATCATGGCGGGCGCGGTCATCGGTCGTCCGCCTATCCGCGCCGGCACGACCAACCGCCCCATTAGCCTGGGCGATGAGACTGTGCGAATCGGCGCGCATTGCGTGATTAGCCCCAACGCCGTGCTCTACACAAATCTGCGCATCGGCAACAATGTCTTGGTTGGCGATTTGGCATCTGTGCGCGAGGGCTGCCAACTGGCCGATGACACGGTGGTAGGATGCGGGACGACGCTGATGCACGGTGTAGAAATAGGCGCGCGCAGCCGCATCCACAACCTGGCTTTTATCGTCGGCGGCTGTCGCATCGAAGCGGATGTCTTCATCGCAGGCCAAGTCGGTTCAGTCAACGACAATGAGGTGTACCTGAAGCGCTTTGGTCTGGTCCCCTTTCGCATTGACCCGCCGCGTATCCGCCGCTTTGCCGTGGTCGGCGCGAATGCAACGCTGTCCGCGGGCATAGAAGTGGGCAGGGGCGCGATTGTTGCGCCGGGCGCAGTCGTCACGCGTGATGTGCCGGCTTGGACGGTCGTGGCGGGCGTGCCGGCGCGGCACATGCGCGACATCCCCACCGAAGACCGCCAGGCAATCCTGCGCAAATTTGGCTTGGCGGACGAGGCTTCCGCATGAGCCTGGTTTCCATTGTGGTGCCGGTCTATCACAATGCAGCCAGCTTGGCTGACCTGTTGCACGAGCTGCAGGCGGTGGCGGCGCGCAACCCCGAAGATAGCTTTGAGTTTATCTGCGTGGACGATGGCTCGCGGGATGACTCCTTTGCCGTGCTGCAGGCTTTGGGCAGGGACGAGCCGCGCCTGCGCATCGTGCGGCTTTCGCGCAATTTTGGCTCGGTTGCCGCGGTGATGGCTGGCTTGAGCCTGGCGCGGGGCGATTGCGTTGCCGATATCTCCGCTGACCTGCAAGACCCGCCGGCCCTGCTGCACGATATGCTCGCCCAGTGGCGCGCGGGCAGCAAACTCGTCCTGGCGGCGCGGCGTGGACGGGATGACCCCTTCCCCACTTCCCTGCTGTCCGACGCTTTTTATGCCTTGTTCCGCCGCTTCGCTATCGCCTCCATGCCCAGGCGCGGCTTCGACTTTTGGCTGATTGACCGCCAGCTAGCCGACCTGATCAATAGCATCCAGGAGAGCAACGCCTACCTATCAGGATTGCTGCTGTGGCTGGGCTTCGAGCCGACTGTGCTGTACTTCGACCGCCAGGCGCGCCCAAAAAAGTACGGACAGTCGATGTGGACGTTGCGCAAAAAGATCAAATACTTCATCGATTCATTTGTGGCTTTTTCCCATTTTCCCGTGCAACTGGCGACGACTCTGGGCATGCTCTTCAGCCTGCTGGGCTTGGCTTATGCCGCCTTTATTGTGTATCGGCAGTTGGCGCTGGGCATCGATGTAGCCGGCTGGTCTTCGCTGATGGTGGTGGCGCTGCTGGCGGCTGGCGTACAATTGCTTATCCTGGGCGTGCTGGGCGAATACCTGTGGCGCAACCTGGACGAAACGCGTCGACGTCCCCGCTTTATCATCGACCAAGTGATCGAAAGCGCAGACAATGCCCAAACCCCCTCGCCCCCGATGAGTCAGGGGGAAGGATCTAGCGGCTGGCGACAGACACAGGAGCGAACCACATGAACATCTATGGCATCGTGCCGCCGATGACGACGCCTTTTGCCGCGGACGAATCGGTGGATGAAAATCTGCTGCGCGCGGAAGTCGAGCATCTGGTGGCTGTGGCGGGCGTGCACGGGCTGGCGGTCGGCGGCAGCACCGGCGAGGGGCATACCTTGAGCACGGACGAACTTCGCCAGCTCGTCGGCGCGGCGGTTGATGTGGCGGCTGGGCGCGTGCCGATCATCGCGGGCATCATCGTTGACAGCACGCGCCAGGCAATCGAAAAAGCGCGCGCCCTGGCTGACCTGGAGGTGGCGGCGCTGCAGGTTACGCCCGTACACTATCTCTTCCGTCCCAGCGATGAGACGATGTTTCGACATTTCGCGGCGCTGGCGGAAGCGGCTGCCCAGCCGGTCATAGTCTACAATGTCGTGCCTTGGTCCTATTGTTCGCCGGCGCTGCTGGACAAAATGCTGCGCGAGATCGACGGCTTGGTCGGCGTGAAACAGAGCGCGGGCGACCTGAAGCTCCTGGCGGATCTGCTGCTGCGCTCGGCTGATGCCGGGCTGATTATGTCGGCAGTGGATGCGCTGCTTTATCCGTCTTTTGCCCTGGGCGCGCATGGCGCTATCGCCGCGATATTGAGCGCCGCGCCCGAACTCTGTGTGCAACTCTGGGACGCGGCGCAGGCTGGCGACCAGGCTGCCGCGCTGGAACTGCATGGCCGGCTGCTGCCGCTGTGGGACGCCATCATGGCTGACAACCTGCCTGCCAATGTCAAGACGGCGCTGGCACTACAGGGGCGGCCAGCCGGGCTGCCGCGCATGCCTATGCCCGCCAGCTCGCCCCAACAGCGCGAGGCGATTCAGGCAGCGCTGGTCTTGGCGGGGATGCTGTAGCCTGATAAGCCCCCACCCCAAACCCTCTCTCTAATAAACATCTT
>VXNO01000140.1 GCA_009840575.1 Chloroflexota bacterium
GAAGGGGTTTGGGGTGGGGGGCATATCATGAAAATCACAGCCATCGAAACCCTGCAATGGCGCGAGTATCCGCGTTTGTTGCTGGCGCGCGTACATACCGACAGCGGCATCGTCGGCTTGGGCGAGACAGTCGACAAAGTCCCCGCCGCCAAAGCCGCCTTGCATGGCACGATCGCGCCGCTGGCTCTCGGGCAAGACCCGCTGGATATCGAAGGCTTGTGGCGCTTCATCATGGACAACATCATGTATCACGGCTATGCGGGGGCGGAGACGCGCGCGCTTTCCGCCTTTGAAGTCGCGCTGTGGGATATTATGGGCAAGCAGTATGGCGCGCCGCTCTATCACCTGCTGGGCGGCAAGACCCGAGAGCGAATCCCCACCTACAATACCTGCCTCAGTTTCGGGGCTGTGCGCGATTATGAAGCCTGGCACGAAGATGCCGGCGCGCTGGCGAAGAGCCTGCTGGCGGACGGCATCAGCGCGATGAAAATCTGGCCCTTCGACCAATTCAGCGAGCGCAGCTTCGGGCAGCGCATCAGCAGCGCCGAGATTGAACGCGGCTTGCTGCCTATCAAGCAAATCCGCGCGGCAGTCGGCGCAAAAATGGAAATCGGACTGGAGTTTCACTTTCGCTGGAATCGCGCCTGCATGCAGCGCATCGCCCGCGCCCTGGAGCCATACGACATCCTCTTCCTGGAAGATGTCCTGCCGCCGGTCTACCCCGATGAAATCAAGGCGCTTTCGCAAGCCATCCGCATTCCCATCGTCGGCTCGGAGCTGCTGATGACGCGTTGGCAACTGCGCGAATGGCTGGAGAAACATGTCTCGCAGATTGTGATGACTGATGCGGTCTGGAATGGCGGGCTGGGCGAGACGCGCAAGATCGCCGCGCTGGCGGAGACATTTGGCTTGCCGCTGGTGCTGCACAATGTAGCGGGTCCAATCTGCCACGCCGCTTGCATGCACTTGGGCGCGCATATCCCCAACTTGTATTATGTCGAGTCGTCGCGGGCGTTCTATAAAGAAATCTTCCCCGCTTTGAGCAGCCTCTCGCCGACCGTGCGTGATGGCTGCCTGGATGCGCCGACTGGTCCCGGGTTGGGCGTGACGCTGCGTGAGGTGGCGCTAGAGCGAGACGATATCATCCGCCAGGTCAGCGAGGGCCCGGGCTTGGCGGCTGGTCGGCGCGCCATGGGCGATCACTGGGCGGTGGCGGAGATTCGCTAACGCGGGAAAATCTAAGCCCCCGCCAGGCTGGGCAGGGCTACTGAGATTGGCTTTGCGCTTTCGCTCCGACCTGCCTTGGCGGTAGCCTTTGTAGATTAGGTAGAGCGTCAGCCCAAAGCCAAAGAGGTAGACGGGCGGCATCACGTTCAAGGGCAAGCTCGGCTCTGTGTACGAAACATGAATGAAGTCTGGCGTTTCTATGCTGTCTGCCCCTTATTTCGACTGGTCTTTTCGGCTCGCGGAAAAAAGCCAAAACATCGCGACGAACTGTCCCGCCGGGATAAAGAAGATGATGAGGCTCCATAGCCAAGTTCGCTCGACGAGACCGGCTCGCGCGCGGCGCAGCAACCAGGCGAGCGCCAAGCCATAGGACGCGAACCAGAGCGCGGTGATGGCGATGTGAGCGGGGTTGATCCCCAAGCGCGCAATTTCCAGCATCATGGGCTCTTCGAGCATCTGTTGCTTACGGACTCCGAATGAAAGTAGTAGTCCCCCCAAGGCCTAGGCACATAGACGGACACTACCCAAGAACTTCGCATTGTCAGTGTTCGAGCGTCTGAGGAGATACTGCTGCCTGTACTTACGTTGGATAACTGCGTACCCAATGTAAGACCTGTATGAGCCCAGCGGTTGTTGCTCGAGCTAGCGAAAATCTGCTTGCCGTGGCGTCTGTCTATGACACCGTCAACGTAATGCCTAAACCACCCGTGCCCGAGACCACCCACTAACTTAGCGCATTCATAGGTGCGGTTTGCCGAGTAGAACTTAGTGTCACTGACTTGCTGCGAAGCGGTAGATGGGTTTGACTCAATGAGCGATAGGACTTCTCCTAGCGTATTGGGCCACAAGCTAGCCGAAGCAAGAATCTCACTGGGGACAGAACTGCTAGACACCCGTTGAAAACCAAGAGGTTCCAACGCAGCATCCCATTTAGAAAGGACATCCCCAAAAACAGGGATACCTCCTGAAAGCGCAAAGACGCACATCGTTAGAACGGACAGCATCTTCTTCACGATATCACCTCCATTGTGGAACCAAACCGATACAAGAGGCTTGCGAGGATCAATCTGTATACGCTTTTCGCAAAGAAAATCCGCACTAACTCGCGCAATTTGCACAAGGGGATTTGGGCTTGCGGGCGAGTCCGCGCTTCGCCCCTACCCCAACCTTTTGTACCTGGCCGCCGCATTGAATTGCGCGCGCGATATCGCTAGACTGGCGGAGCCGCCCAAAAGCAGAAAGGATGCGCCATGCGAGTTGCGCGCCTGCACGGTCCCAAAGACATCCGCCTGGCTGAGGAGCCGCCGCCACCCCATCCAGCCCGCGGCGAAGTGCGCCTGCGCGTCGGCGCGGTTGGGCTCTGTGGCAGCGACCTGCATCTTTATGATACGGGTCGCATCGGCTACACAGACGCCAGCTCGCCCTTTGTACTTGGGCATGAATTCATGGGCGTGGTTGATGCGCTGGGCGATGAGGCGCTGGATGGCTTGCACGCGCCGCTGCAGGTTGGGCAGCGCGTGGCGGTCGACCCCGCTGTGCCTTGCTGGCGCTGCGAACTCTGCGAGCGAGGGCATCCCAACCTGTGCCCCCATCACAAATTTTATGGGCTGTATCCCGAAGATGGCGCCTTGCGTGAAACCATGCTCGTCAGCGCGCGCAACTGCTTCCCCATGCCCGATGGGATTAGCGACGCGAGCGGACCCCTGCTCGAGACCTTGGGCGTTGCCATTCATGCGCTGGACTTGGCGAAGTTGCGCATCGGGCAGAGTGTAGCGGTGCTGGGCGCGGGACCAGTTGGCTTGTTAATCGCCCGCCTGGCTGTCTTGGCTGGCGCGGACCCCGTCATCGTCAGCGACAAGTTCGACTGGCGCTTGAATAAGGCGCGGGACTGGGGCGCGGCGCATACAGTCAATGTTGACGAGCGCAATCCCGTGGCGGCGGTGGCGGAGCTGACGGGCGGACGCGGCGTTGATGTGGCGATCGAAGCGGCTTGGGCGGATCATTCCGTGCAGCAAGCAGCCGAGATGGCCCGTTATGGCGGACGGCTGGCCCTGGTGGGCATACCGCCGGATGACAAGCTGCGCCTCCAGCATTCAGTAGCGCGGCGCAAGGGGCTGACCATCATGATGTCGCGGCGCATGAAGCACAGTTATCCGCGGGCAATTGCCCTGGCGGCATCGGGCAAAGTCGCGCTGGATGAGCTGGTCTCGCACCGCTTCCCGCTGGCGCAGACAGCCGCCGCTTATGCCAGCAACGCCGCTTATGCGCCAGGCATCAACAAAGTCATCTTGCAAGTCGGCGGCTGACTCCTGCCGCTGCGCCCTTGTGCGCTAAAATAAGCCAACTTTCGCAATCGACCAGGGTGGGCTATGTCAGAAGACTGGATCACCTATATGACCGCCGACGACCTGCTGGAGCGCGCGCGGACCGAACGCGCCGAGCTGGCTGCCTTGTGGCAGGGGCTAACCCCCCAGCAGATGACGCGCCGCCCCGGCCCACAGCCCGACTGGTCGGTCAAAGACCTGATTGCTCATATCACCTGGTGGGAGCAGTCCGCCACCAACTGGGTCTCGCGGGCGTTAAGTGGCGAGCTGCTCACGCGCACCGAAACGCCGGACGAATTGAATGCGCGCATCTTCGCCGACAACCGCGACCTGCCGCTGGCGACCGCGCTGGACTACTTCGCAGCCAGTTGGCGGCCGCTGGAAGACCTGCTGCTGCGCCTGAGCGACGAAGAGCTCAACGATGCCGAGCTATGCAACATCCGCGAGATGCCGCTGCTCTACTTCCTGGTGGGCAATACCTTCGCGCATTATGCCGACCATGTGGAGGAGCTACGGGCTTATGTCGAGAGTTTGCTCTCACCCCAAAATGAGGGCGGGCGATGAGCGTAGCCAATCACCTGGCGTTCACCGAGTATCGTGAAAAAGAGCGCACCAAGCATGTGCACAGGCTGCACCCCTACAAAGGAAAGTTCATCCCGCAGTTGGTTGGATATTTCCTGGACGGGCATACGGACGACCTGAAGCGCGATGCCTGGTTCAAGCCCGGTGATATTGTCCTGGATCCATTCTGTGGCAGTGGAACGACTTTGGTGCAAGCGGCTGAGCTGGGTATCCACGCGGTCGGCATCGATATCTCAGAGTTCAACACGCTTATAGCGAATACAAAAGTATCTCAACCAGATTTGAATGCTTTGCACAGCGCGGCTCGCAATTTGATTGCCAAGCTGCGTTCATTCAATGCCGATTCGCCGCATCTTGAATTTGATTATGCGATTACGGAAGCGCTTTCTGAATACAACAAGCTGGCAGGGATGCGCTATGGCAAGCCGCAAAATAAAGAATATGCAGCCGCTTGTTTGGACGAATTCATGCAGATATGGCGCGCCTACTTGTCCAGGTTTGGCGTGCAGCTTCGGCAAGATTGTGGCAGCAGCTTCCTCGCGCTCTGGTATGCTGCGCCGATTCGCAAGGAAATAGAATTCTTGCGCAGAGAAATCATGACAGAAAGCGATAGTGTCATCCAAAATATATTGTTAGTGGCTTTGACGCGCACGCTCAGAAGTTGTCGGGCGACGACTCATGCCGACCTGGCAACATTAAAAGAACCTGTTTTTGATCCCTATTATTGCCGCAAGCACAGCAAAATCTGCAAGCCTATCTTGACGGCGACGAAATGGTGGGAGCG
>VXNO01000150.1 GCA_009840575.1 Chloroflexota bacterium
CGGTAAGGGGGCCGGGGATGGGGGCTATATTCGCACGGCTTACTTGGTAAAAATGACCGATGATGGGCGGGGTTTTTTGTGCGATTGCGCTATGCAGACGCGGATTGCGGATGAGTATGCTAGCGTCATATTGACGAAGCGCAAAATGTGCCCGCATGGCCGTCGCCACCCGCAGTGCGCCTACGCTGATAACAAAATATCTGGAGATGACCAGCCGCGCCGATTTCGCGCCGGCTTTTGTCCGCGCGCGCGATATTGAAATTGTGCGCATGGAAATGCCCGACTTGGGCTTTTACAAGTTCCTCTACCAGTCCGTCGGCGATGAATGGGCATGGCGCGACCGCCTGCAGATGCCCAATGCCGAGCTGCGCCGCATCTTGACTTCGCCCGCCACCCAGGTGCATGTGCTCTATGTCAGTGGCTCGCCGGCGGGTTATGTCGAGCTCTTTCGCCATGCCGATGACTCGGTAGAAATCGCCTATTTTGGCTTGCGGCGCGACTACATGGGGCGGGGGCTGGGCAAGCATCTGCTGAGTTATGGCGTCGAACAAGCCTGGCAGATGGGCGCGCGACGTGTCTGGCTGCACACCTGCAACCTGGATGGTCCGCACGCGCTGGCAAATTATCAGAAACGCGGCTTTCGTATTTACGACGTGGTCGAAGAGCCAATGCCGGCGCTTTATACCTGAGACAGCCCATTGGCAACCGCCACACGCACCGAGTCGTCCAGCCCGCCCCATGCCAGGCAGATGCGGTCAGCCAGCCCCGCATAGCGCTCTTTGATGCGCGGCAGCGCTTCTTCTGGCGCGGCGACGATGGCGACCTCGCGCAGCATTTGCTCAGGGATCCGCTCCGCCATTTCACCCCATTGTCCCATCCGTGCCAGCGCCACTAATTCTTCCGCAATTCCGCCCCAGCCCTGCATAGTCATGACTCGCTTGGCACCAGGCGCACTGGCATAAAAGGCGATGCGCGAACGGGCTTCCGCTTCGGCGCGTTGGATGGCTTGGGCATCGTCACCGCTGACGACCCAGACCGGCACAGCCAAGGCAAAGTCGGCTCGCGCGCGACCAACGGCGGCCAAGCCAGCCTTGATCGCCGGCAGGACCTGCTCGCGCAAACTATTGACGGTATGCAAAGCAGGCGCATGCAACCCCGCGCAGGTCTCGCCAGCTAGCCGACACAGCCCCGGGTTCGCGCCCGCCAGAAAGATGGGAATATCGGGCTCGGCGTTGGGACCGGGGTTGAAGAAGGGCGACATCAAGCGAAACTGGTAATGCTGCCCACGATAGCGCAGGCGGGCATCATGCTGGAATGTCGCCCAGATGGCGCGCAGGCTTTCGATATATTCGCGCATGCGCCCGACCGGGTCTGTCCAGGTTTCGCTGAAGCGCTGTTCTATATGCGCCCGTTCCTGCGCCCCCAAGCCCAGCACAAAACGACCATTGCTCTGCCGCGCCAAGTCCCAGGCAATCTGTGCCGTCACCATAGGGCTGCGCGGAAAAGCCACGGCGCTCTGTGTACCGAGCAGGATGGATTCGCTGGCGGATGCGGCGATGGTGAGCGGCAAGAAAGGGTTGCGCGCTGTTTCGCCCCCCCAGGCGGCGGAGAAACCCGCGGCTTCGGCGCTGGCGATGAGGTCCGCGTCCGCTCGCAGGTCCCCCGAAGGGAAAAAGGAAATGTCGAATTTCATGCGCTGTCCCTACACCGTCAATGGGTACAAATTCACAATATCAGCACGGGCCCATTTTCTTTGAGCCAGGCTCGCCAATGGTCATAATCCGGGCAACAGTCCGCCACCAGCCGCCAGAAAGCCGCGCTGTGGTTCAGTTCGCGCAGGTGGCACAACTCGTGCAGGATGATATAGTCAATCGCCGCATCGGGCACCATCATCAGGCGCAAGTTCAGGTTGAGGTTGCCCTGCGCCGAGCAGCTCCCCCAGCGCGTCTTCTGGTGCTTGATGCGCAATTGCCCAAAGGCAAAGCCACGTTGTTCCGCCAATTGCCGCGCTCGTCCGGGCAGGTAGGCTTTGGCTTGCGCGCGATACCAAGCCACCACCTGCGCGCGCCGCTCAGCCAGTTGCGCCGACTGTGGACATGCCAGCAGCAGCCTGTCGCCGGTCAGCTGGACCCGGCTGCGGGCGTCATCGGGCAGCTGTGAGTATAAAGTCAACTCCAAGGCGCGGGCTTTGCCACGATAATGAAAGGTTTCGCCGGTCTCATAGCGGCGCGCGGGTCTGCGGGCAGTTGCTTCGGCGAGCCGCGACATCGTGCGGAAAATCCAGTCGGCATTGGCTTGCAACACGGCTTCGGGCGGCGGCTGGCGGCGGCGGCTGGGATACACTACCTCCAAGCCCGTGTCCGCCCGGAACTTCACGAGCACCCGTTTGGCGCGTTTGCTGCTGCGCACGGCATAATCAATACTGCGCCCCTGCAATTTTAGCTGCGGCATCAGCGCGCCATGGCTTTCGCCGCGTGCCGCCAAACCTGCCCTTTGCTGGCATCAGAAATGTCATAAGGAAAATAGAAACCAGCGCGATCCAGCAAGCCCTCGTATCGTTCGCGCAGGCGAAAAGGCAATTCCTCCGGTGGCGCGATGATGGCGAACTCCGCCAGCATGTCGTCGCTGATTAGCGTGTGCAGCTCGTTCCACTTGCCACGCCGCAGCAGGGCGTTTAAGCGCGGCGTCAGGTCTGCCCAGTCATGCAGCTCCAGCACCGGGCGATAACTGGGCGTGCTGGCGTAGAAGGCGATCTGCGACTTGGTCATGGT
Source organism: Chloroflexota bacterium (assembly GCA_009840575.1). Classification (GTDB taxonomy): domain Bacteria; phylum Chloroflexota; class Anaerolineae; order Aggregatilineales; family Phototrophicaceae; genus UBA6055. The sequence goes on from VXNO01000150.1 coordinate 2,772, forward strand.
TTTGCTTGCTTCCAACTGCGCCTGGTTATCGCCGGTCACCACGAATACAGCGCTGGACAATTGCAGCGGTTCGCGCAGTTGGCTTTTAGCGCGCCCCTGCCGAAAAGCCGGCAACAGCGCCTCGCGCAGGTAGCGAGCGGTGTGGTAGGAATGCACATGAAAGCCCGCGCAGGTTTCCCCGGCGAGGCGCGCCAGCCCGGTATTCACGCCCGCGATATAGATAGGGATGTCGTGCCAAGGCATGGGCGGCGGCGCGAAGTCAGGCGGCAGCAGCGAAAAATTATAATACTCGCCATGATAGTTCAACGGCTCGCTAGTTTGAAAGCTGCGCCAGATAGCGCGCAAAGCCTCAATATACTCGCGCAGTTGCTGCACGGGCTTGCCCCAGCGGGCGCTGAATCTTTTTTCGATGTGCGGCTTGACCTGGGTGCCCAGCCCTAGCAGGAACCGTCCGCGCGATTGCTGCGCCAGATCCCAAGCTGTCTGCGCCATGAGCATTGGGCTACGCGGGAAGGCGATGGCGACGGCGGTGCCCAGCGAGATGCGCTCTGTTGCCAACGTAGCCTGCGCCAGCGGCAAGAACGGATTGTTCGCCGTCTCGGCAAGCCACAAGCCATCGAAGCCATCCGCCTCGACCCGGCGCGCGACTTCGCCAACCGCGTTTAAGTCTTCGCTGAGAATGCTGACTTCGAATCGCATAGGCAAAACCGCGTCTCGCTCTTGGATGCTGGCGGGATTGTAGCCGGCGCGCGAATTGCGGGCTAGGGCGCATCGTATTTTGCGGCGGCGTGTTGTAATGGGTACAATCGGCAGGCGAAGTCTATAGATTGGGCAAGGTCTCCGTTCAAGCATACAGCGGCAAAGAGGTCTCGATGAGCGTGCGCAACCCAAGGTCAGTCAATATCGGATTGCGAAATATCGTAGCCACGATATTCATTCTGCTGGGCTTGATGTTTGTCTGGGAGATCCGCGGCACCTTGATGCTGACATTCGCCGCTGTCATCCTGGTTGTGCTCTTCACCATGCCGGTGCGGTTTCTCATTCGCCGCTTCCAGATGAATCGCTTTTTGGCGATACTGCTTAGCGTCATCGGCTTTTATGTAATGCTGGGCTTGATCGGCTTGCCTATCCTGCGCACCCTCCTCATTCAATTCGATACGTTGGCGAGGGAAACCGTGCCGCAAGGTTTGGAAGAAGCGCGCGCGTCAATCACCCGCCAGGATTTGGTCGCTGCCATCCCCTTGCTGGACGGCGTCATCCCCGAGAACGCCACTGACCTCATCAACGAAGACCTCATCAATCAAGCGATTACCCAAGTTAGCGATGCGGTTGGACGGCTGGGCGGGACTGTGCTGCCGGTTGTGGGCGGCTTGGCCAACACGATTTTGAGCGCGCTCATCATCTTTTTCCTGAGTATGTATTTGCTGGCGGAGCCGGATTTGTATGTCAATGGCATCATCAAATTGACGCCGATCTGGTATCGCGAGCGTATGGTTGTGGTCTTGCGGCGCATAGACGCCACCTTGCGCGGCTGGCTGACGGTGACCTTTGTTTCCATGCTGGTGGTGGCGGCATTGACTGGCTTGGGCTTGGCGCTGCTGCGTATCAATGAGTGGCTGGCTTTGGGCGTGCTGGCTGGCTTGCTGTCATTCATCCCCAACTTTGGGCCGCTGGTCGCGCTGGTGCCATCGGTGGCGGTCGCCATCGTGCAGGCGCAGGAGAATGTCATCTGGGTGGCGGTGGTCATTTATGGCGTGTCCTTCTTTCAAAGCCAGGTGGTCAGCCCGGTGCTGGCGAGCGAGCGCATGAATATGCCGGCGATTTTGATCTTGCTGGGGCAGATCATATTCGGCTTCTTCTTTGGCTTTTTGGGCTTGATGCTGGCGGTGCCGCTGAGCGCTTGCTTCGCTGTCTTGGTCGATGAGATGTATGTAAAAGATATTTTGGGCGATGTTCCGCAAGCCGAGCGAGAAGCTCTGCCCGAAGGCGAAGCCCTGGCGGAGGATTTACAACCAGAACCGACTTGATATCCAGCCCGTCCGGGGTTATTGACATATTTTTGCGCGATTCTGATAAATCCCCCTTGACACAGCTGATTGGCAACAGCTATAGTAGTTAGACGCTGGCGG
>VXNO01000185.1 GCA_009840575.1 Chloroflexota bacterium
GCGGGAGTGGCGAATCTGCTGGATACGCGTTGCTTTGCCCCCACCCCAAACCCCTCCCCGACCGCCAGTGTCTACGCGGCGCAAAATGAGGGAGGGGCTTCAAAACGCTCTGAACCGCAGGAAAGACTCCCCTTCCCTCGTTCTGAGGGCAAGGGACCGGGGGATGGGGGCTATTTTCGCATGACTTACCTGCACTTACTTCTTCGCCTCTGTGGTGAATCTCAGCCCGAGATAATCTGAAAAGCCAGCGGTGGCGCAGCGCGGCTGCTATCAATGGCGATTTCCACGCTCCACGCGCCGACTGTAAATTCAGCATCGCTCTGGTCGATGAAGAACCAGATGCACTCGCCATTTAGCGCCTTGCGCGGCTGAAAGCTGAAGTTGGCGACTTCGCTATCCTGCCGCCGCCAGATTGATGAGATTGTCGCGCCAGCGGGGACTTGATATGCTTGCGCCACGACATAGATTTGGTGACTGGCGGGGCTAAAACGCGGGTTGCTATCGATCGCGCAGTCGCGGCTGTCTACCCCCGATGCCATCTGCATATTTTCCAGACGTGGTCCCGGCGCTGGCGCGGTCGGTGGTGTTACGATGACAGCCAGTGACGGCGTCGCGCTGCGCTCGCGGTTTGCGCCGCTGGCAGCTGGAATGGCGGTGGCTTGAACGTTGCTATCACCCAACTGCCCGATAGCGGTCGACAGCCAGGCGCTCTCTGTGCCCAGGCTGATTAAGCTAAAGCGCAAAAAATCTTGTGCCTCGGCGGCTTCGGTAACACGAGAACTGGCGTAATCCAATGTGGTTTGCATGCGCGCGCGCGCGACGGTGCTGGTGGCGCGCAGCCGCGCTATGGCTGTTTCGGCAAGGCTTTGTTCGGCGGTGGCGGTCTGCTCCGCGGTTGAGGCGGCGCAACCCGTCAAGAGCAGCGTCAAGAACAGCCAAATGCCAAACCCGCGTGGCGACTTCATGCAGCGCAGTATAGCCCAGAAAGCAAAACCGCCCCACGAAACTTGCGAGGCGGTTTCTAAGGAAGTGGAAGCGCCGGGGACCTGCCCCCCGGGTCCGCTGGTTTCGAAAGGCGCACATCTACAAGCATAGCCCGCTGTTAGCCTTCGCGCGCAGCACCCCCAGTGGGCGCGGTCTACTGCACGCTAGCCGATTGGTCTTGGCACCGCGCTATCGGCGTCAGCGGTGGGCACCCGGGCTTTTTATGACACTCATCGCAGACCGCGCCAGGTGACGATCTTGCAAGAGCGGTAGGGAGCTCTTGGTCCCTACACCCTTATCCCGGTTGCCTAAGCAACCATTGGGAGGGGTTGGAAGTTGGGTTTTGCACCTATGTGCTTTGCCAGTTTTACGTGTCTTGGCACCACGGCTTGCCGTGCGCTTTCAGCCACCAACGTCGAATCTGGTTCGCTCCCTTGTTGGCTGGACACCAGCCGTCCCAACCCAGCCGCTGTCAATTGCCTATACATACTCTAGCACAGCATTGCGGGCTGGACAATACGCTACCTTCAACAAATTATATGCTTCCAACACAATCCAGTAAAACGCAGCTATGATGAAACCACCATATTCTCCAGGAGCTGAAATATGCGCCTTCCCCGCCGCCGCCCGCTGCGGATCGCCCTGATTGTTGCGCTGCTGCTCGCCTGTGGCTTGCTTGGCGCGCTGATCTTCTTCGCGATGCCATCGGGCGAAGTCATGCCTGAGGCGCGCGCCGCTCTGGAATCTGACGCTAGCGTGCAGGCCAGCCGCGGCGACTGGCTCACTTTCATGCCGACCGCGCGGCAGCCAGCAGCGGGCTTCATCTTGTACCCTGGCGGAAGAGTCGCCCCCGAAGCCTACGCGCCACTGGGACGAGACCTCGCCGAAGCCGGTTATCTGGCAGTCATCACGCCGATGCCGCTGAACCTCGCCATCTTGCATATTGACGCGGCTAGCGCGGTCATCAACGCGCATCCACAGATTGAGCGCTGGGTCATCGGCGGGCACTCGCTGGGCGGCTCAATGGCAGCACGTTATGCCCATGCCAACCCGGAGCAAATCGCTGGCTTGGCGCTGCTGGCCGCCTACCCGGAAGCGCATATCGATTTCAGCCAGCGCGATTTGCCCGTGGTTTCGGTCTATGGCGAGCTGGATGGGCTGGCAACAACCGCCGAAATCGAGGCATCGTTCTCGCTGCTGCCGGCTGATGCGAACACAGTGCGTATCGATGGCGGCAACCATGCGCAATTCGGCTGGTATGGCGCGCAAGCCGGCGACAATCCCGCGCAGATTAGCCATCAGCAACAGCATAAACAAGTCGTCACGGCGACCCTGCGCCTGCTGGACGCATCTGGCAGTTAGCGGGAATCCGTGCTAGATTGACGGCTGGAAAATGGCGAGAGAGGCGGGAACGATGAACGGCAGCGCAGGACCGCAATTCAACCTGAACGAAGAGCAGGACATGCTGGTGCGCATGGCGCGCGAGTTCACAGCCGACAATATCACCCCCGTAGCGGCGGAATACGACGAAAATGCCACCTTCCCCGCCGATATCTTTCACAAAGCTCGCGAGTTGGGCATCGTCAATATGCTCATCCCGGAAGAATACGGCGGCGTTGGCGCGAGCGCGTTTGAAGAAGTCCTGGTCTCGGAAGAGCTGGGCTATGGCTGCACGGGCATCAGCACCAGCCTGGGGTTAAACTCGCTGGCGATGTTGCCGATCCTGCTGGCGGGCAGCCCCGCGCAAAAAGCCTATTGGATGGGCGACCGTCTTAACGACCAGGGGCAGTTCGCGGCTTATGGCGTTACGGAAGCCAACGCTGGCTCGAATGTGGTCGGTATAGAAACCCGCGCCGAGAAACGCGGCGGAGCCTATATTATCAACGGCAGCAAGACCTTCATCACCAATGCCAGTTATGCCAATTTCTACACCATCTTCGCCAAGACCGATCCCGGCGCGGGGCATCGCGGCATGACCTGCTTCATCATCGACCGCGAATCGCCGGGGCTCAGCGTCGGCAAGAAGTTCGACAAGTTGGGCCAGCGCGCGTCGGATACGGCTGAGCTGGTCTTCGAGAATGTCGAAGTGCCGGAAGAGAATATCGTCGGCAAAGTCGGGCAGGGTTTTTATATCGCCATGCAGGTATTCGACCACAGTCGTCCGGGCGTGTCGGCGGCAGCCACCGGTTTGCAGCGGCGCGCGCTGGAAGAGAGCGTCAAGTACGCGGCGGAGCGCGAAGCCTTCGGTCTGCCGATTTATCAGCACCAGGCGGTCGGGCATAAAATCGCCGATATGGCGATCAACTATGAAGCCTCGCGTCTGTTGACCTGGCAATCAGCTTGGCAGATCGACAATGGCATCCAAAACCCGCGCATACCCGCCTATGCCAAAGCCTTCGCCGCGGATATGGCGACGCGGGCGGCGGTCGATGCGGTACAGGTCTTCGGCGGCTATGGCTATATGAAAGAATACCCGGTCGAGAAGCTGCTGCGCGATGTGAAGATCTTCCAAATCTACGAAGGCACCAGCGAAATCCAGCGCAATATCATCGTGCGTGAGCTATTCCGCGGGGCATAGCCTGCCCCTGCATAGGCAATTTTCCAAAAGAGGAAAAATTTCTGCCTTGACAGGCTATATTGCCACTGCTAGCATCCTCACTCGCACACACAGCCAGCATCCTCCGCGCAGGAGGCAAGGCTGGTTGAACTGAGCAAATGTGGCGAAAGAGCCCGGCAAAGGCGGGGCATCTCGTCCACGAAACAGCGAAATAGGCGTACAAGTGCGCCTGTTTGCTTGTCTAAATGAAGAAAGCGCAATGTTTAGAAAGTACGGAGCAGCGTATGCCGACCATCAATCAGTTGGTGCGCAAGGGTCGCAAGTCCAAGAGCAAGAAGAACAAGGCACCCGCCCTGCAATATACCTTTAACGCCTTGAAGAATCGTCGCGCGCGGCAGCAGAAAGGCGCGCCTCAAAAACGTGGTGTCTGCACGCAGGTCAAGACGATGACGCCCAAGAAACCAAACTCGGCGCTGCGCAAGGTGGCGCGCGTGCGTTTGACCAATGGCATAGAAGTTTCCGCCTATATCGGTGGCGAGGGGCACAACCTGCAAGAGCACAGCGTGGTGCTGGTGCGTGGTGGGCGCGTCAAAGACCTGCCCGGCGTTCGTTATCACATCGTGCGTGGCAGCCTGGATACCAACGGCGTCGAAGGGCGCGGCCAGCGGCGCAGCAAATACGGGACGAAACGTCCCAAATAAGCGGGAGAAAACCAGCGATGCCCAGAAGAAACCGTCCGCCCAAACGGATACCGCCGCCCGACGCCAAATACGGCAATTTGCATGTGGCTATGTTCATCAACCGCATGATGCGCGGTGGCAAGAAGAGCCTGGCGACCCGCATCATGTATGACGCTTTCAACCGCATGGAAGAGCGCGCCAAGAAAGACCCGGTCGAAGTCTTTGAGATCGCCATTCGCAATGTCGCGCCAGCGGTGGAAGTCAAGCCCAAGCGCGTCGGCGGCTCCACCTACCAGGTGCCGATTGATGTCTCGCATGAGCGCGGCATCACCTTGGCCATGCGCTGGCTGATCATGTTCGCCCGCGCCCGCAGCGGCAGGAGCATGGCGGAAAAACTCACCAATGAGCTGCTGGATGCCTACAACGGGCAGGGCAATGCCGTCCGTCGCAAAGACGAAACGCATCGTATGGCGGAGGCGAACCGCGCCTTTGCCCATTTCCGCTAGGCAGAGCGGCGCATAGAACCTGCCGCGATTGCGCGCGGGAACTGGACGAGAGATGAGCATGTTGAACCCAAGTTTCGACCTCAATAAAGTGCGCAATATCGGCATCATCGCGCATATTGACGCCGGCAAGACGACTGTGACCGAGCGCGTGCTTTATTACACGGGCATGGTGCACAAAATCGGCGAGACGCACGAAGGCTCCGCTACCACCGATTACATGGAGCAGGAGCGCGAACGCGGCATCACCATCACATCGGCGGCGGTAACGGCGGGCTGGGATGATCATCAGATCAACATCATCGATACGCCCGGGCATGTCGATTTCACCGCCGAGGTGCAGCGCAGCCTGCGCGTCCTGGATGGCGGCATCACCGTCTTTGACAGCGTGGCCGGCGTCGAGCCGCAGTCGGAAACAGTCTGGCGGCAGGCATCAGAATACAATGTGCCGCGTTTGTGCTTCGTCAACAAGATGGACCGCATCGGCGCGGACTTTGACCGTTGCGTCAATATGATGGTCGACCGGCTCAATGCCAACCCGGTCGTCATCCAGGTGCCTTATGGCAGCGGCGAAGATTTTGCCGGCATCATCGATCTGCTGAATATGGAGTTGATTACCTACGGCAACGATGAAGGCACGGATATTCGTTATCACGCCATCCCCGAGAGCCACCGCGAAATGGCGGAGACGCGCCGCGAGGAGATGATCGAGAAGATCGTCGAGAACGACGAATACTTGATGATGAAGTTCCTCGAAGAAGAGGCGATTGAAGACGCGGAAATCCTGGCTGGGCTGCGCGCGGGTACCATTTCCGGCGCGCTGCATCCGGTTCTGTGTGGCGCGGCGCTGAAGAACAAAGGCGTGCAAGCGCTGCTGAATATGGTGGTCGCGCTGCTACCATCGCCGCTGGATATCCCGCCTATTTCGGGTGAGCACCCCAAAGATGGCTCGGAGCTGCTACGGCGCGCCGACGACAATGACCCGCTTGCGGCGCTGGTCTTCAAAATTGTCTCCGACCAATACGGGCGGCTGGCTTTCACGCGCGTCTATTCAGGCGTCTTAAAAGCCGGCACGATGGTCATCAACCCCGCCAACAACCGCCGCGAGCGCATCGGGCGCATCGTGCGTATGTTCGCCGACCGCCGCGAAGATGTCAAAGAAGTGCACGCGGGGGAGATCGCCGCCGTCATCGGCATGAAAGAGACTTTCACCGGCGATACGCTCTGCGAGCCCAACAGCCCCATCTTGCTGGAGAATATCACCTTCCCCGCGCCGGTTGTGCAAGTCGCCATCGAGCCCAATACTAAAGCCGATCAAGACAGAATGGGCATAGGCTTGCGCAAGCTGGCGGAAGAAGACCCCACCTTCCAAATCGAGGTCGATGACCAATTGGGGCAGACAAAAATCAAAGGCATGGGCGAGCTGCACCTGGAAGTGCTGGTCGACCGCTTGATGCGCGAATATGGTGTGGAAGCGCGCGTAGGCAGGCCGCGCGTCGCCTACCGCGAGACTATCACCCGCCTGGCGGAAGTTGATACCACCTTCCGCCGTCAGACCGGGGGTGCCGGGCAGTACGCGCGCTGCCGCATCCGCTTTGAGCCGCTGCCGGACGAAGAACAAGACGAAGCCGTCGGCGAGCTTTATTTCGTGGATGCTATCCGCGGCGGCAGCGTCCCCAAAGAGTTCATCCCGGCGGTGAAAAAAGGCGTCAACCAAGCCATGCAGGGCGGCGTCATCGCGGGTTACCCAGTCGTCGGCATTAAGGCTTCGCTGGTCGATGGCGCTTTTCACGAAGTGGATTCCAGCGAAATCGCCTTCACCATCGCGGGCTCAATGTGCCTGAAAGAAGGCATTCAGAAAGGCGCGCCTGTGATACTGGAGCCATCGATGCGCGTGGAAGTCGTCGTCCCGGATGGCTATACCGGCGCGGTGGTCGGCGATATTTCGTCGCGGCGCGGCGTCATCACCGGCATGGAGCCGCACAGCGAAGGCATCTCGGTCATCAAGGCGCGGGTACCGCTGGGCGAGATGTTCGGCTATGCCAACGACCTGCGCAATTACACCCAGGGTCGCGGCAATTTCAGTATGGAGTTCGATACCTACACAGTCGCCCCCAGAGATATCGCCGAGTTGGTGAAATCCGGGGCGCGCTAGGCTAGGGGCTGAGGGGTCTCAGCCGCCAATTTTGTCCGTTATCTCACTATTTCAAGTCCGAGGAGTAACAAGAGGAACAGACCGATGGCAAAGGGAAAATTCGAGCGCAGCAAACCACATGTAAATATCGGCACGATAGGCCATGTCGATCATGGCAAGACGACCCTGACCGCCGCAATCACTAAGGTGCTGGCTTTGAAGGGGCAGGCGCAGTTTCGTGAATACGGCGACATCGACAATGCGCCGGAGGAGCGCGCCCGCGGCATCACTATCAATATCCGCCATGTCGAATACGAGACCGACAATCGGCACTACGCCCATGTAGATTGCCCGGGCCACCGCGACTACATCAAGAACATGATCACCGGCGCGGCGCAGATGGACGGCGCTATCCTCGTCGTCAGCGCGCCCGATGGTCCCATGCCACAGACCCGCGAGCATGTCCTGCTGGCGAAGCAAGTCGAGGTGCCGGCCATGGTCGTCTACCTCAACAAGACCGACCAGATGGATGACGAAGAACTCATCGAGCTGGTCGAGATGGAACTGGCGGAGCTGCTGGAAGGCTATGACTTCGACCCCGATACGCCCATCATCAAAGGCTCGGCGCTGGCTGCGGAAGAATGCGACAGCAGCGACCCCGACGCGCCCGAATACGCGTCGATTGTCGAGTTGATGGACGCGGTTGATGAGTGGATCCCCACGCCCGTGCGCGATGTCGACAAGCCATTTATGATGGCGATTGAAGATGTCTTCTCCATCAAGGGGCGCGGCACGGTCGTAACCGGCAGCGTCGCCCGCGGCACCCTGCTCAAAGGCACGGAAGTCGATATCGTTGGCTTGCGTGATGAGATCCGCAAGACGGTCGTCACCGGCATCGAGATGTTCAACAAAGAGCTGGATCAAGCGCAGGCGGGTGACAACGCCGGCATCCTGCTGCGTGGCGTGGCGCGCACCGATGTGCAGCGCGGCATGGTCATCGCCAAGGTCGGCTCGATCACCCCGCACAAGAAGTTCAAGTGCGAGGTCTATGTCCTGCGCCGCGACGAAGGCGGGCGTCACAAAGCCTTCTTCACCGGCTATCGTCCGCAATTCTACATCCGCACCATGGATGTCACTGGCACCATCACGTTGCCCGATGGCGTCGAGATGGTCATGCCTGGCGACAATGTCAACCTGGATGTAGAGCTGATTACGCCGGTTGCGCTGGAGCGCGGTTCGTCTTTTGCCATCCGCGAGGGTGGCTTGACCGTCGGTGCCGGGCGCATCACCGAGATACTTGAGTAGGTCTGTCTGGGGCTTGGGCGGGGCTTCCTGGCGAGGCGGCCGCCCAAGCCGCACACAGCCAAAGGTTGGGGCATGGCAAAGAACAAAATCCGCATTCGATTAAAAGCCTATGACCATCGCGTACTCGACCAATCGGCGGTGCGCATCGTGAATACGGCAGAGCGCACTGGCTCGCGCGTTGTGGGGCCTGTGCCGCTGCCCACCCGCATAGAGCGCTTCACTGTGCGGCGCTCGCCATTTATTGATAAAGATTCGCAAGAGCATTTTGAGGTGCGCACGCACAAGCGCCTGATTGATGTGCTCGACCCGGATAGCAAGACAATCGACACGCTAATGCGGCTAAACCTGCCAGCGGGCGTCGATATTGAAATCAAGATTTAAGCACGGCGCGGCGGCGTCGCTGGTCCAGGGATACGGGCAGCCCGCTATCGACGCAAACAGCAGCGCCCGCGCGGAGGCTACGCTCATGAAAGGCATGATTGGCAAAAAAGTGGGTATGACTCAAGTCTTCGACGAGCAAGGCACGGTCATCCCGGTTACGGTCATCCAGGCTGGTCCCTGCTATGTGACCCAAGTGCGCAATACAGCGCGCGATGGTTATATCTCGGTGCAGTTGGGCTTTGGCGAAACCAAGCCCAAGAATCTGACCAAAGGGCAACTGGGGCATTTGCAGAAGTCGGACTTGCCGGCGCTGCGCCACCTGCGCGAATTTCGCCTGGCGGATGGCGCTGGTGTGGATGTCGAAGAAGGGCAGGAGATCACAGTCGCCGTCTTTGAGCGCGGCGAACTGGTCGATGTCATCGGCACGAGCAAAGGGCGCGGCTTCGCTGGCACCATCAAGCGACATGGCTTCGCGCGCGGACCAAAGACACATGGACAATCCGACCGTATGCGCTCGCCGGGTTCAATCGGCATGTGCGCCACGCCCGGCCGCACGCTCAAGGGCAAGAAGATGGCGGGGCGCATGGGCAACGACCGCGTCACAGTGCAGAACCTGCCGTTGGTGGTCGTGGATGCCGAGAAAAATTTGTTGGCGGTCAAAGGCTCTGTGCCCGGTGCCAAAGGCAGCATCGTGATAATCAAGCCGGCCGCGAAAGGCGCTTGAGCCAGCGCAGCAAACAGGAGTTATGGCAATGCAGTTTCCAGTCCTAAACAGCGCCGGGCAAGAAGTCTCGCAGGTTGAGCTGCCGTCCGATATCTTCGCGGCAAAGATCAACGTGGGCTTGATGCACCAGGCATTCGTGCGCCAGATGGCAAATGCCCGCCAAGGCACGCACAGCACGCGCTCCCGCGGGCAGATCCGCGCGACCGGCGGCAAGTGGTATCGGCAAAAGGGCACGGGCCGGGCGCGGCATGGCGCTCAAAGCGCGCCCATCTTTGTTGGTGGCGGCTTGGCGCACGGACCCAAACCGCGCGATTATACAAAAAAGATGCCGCGTAAAATGCGCCAGGGTGCCATCCGCTCGACCCTAAGCGCCTTGGTCCGCGATGGCCAGTTGGTGCTCCTGGACGAACTGGCGATAGACGCGCCCAAGACGAAGGCGATGCGCCAACTAATCGAAGCGCTGGTCGGCGACCAGTCGGCGTTGATTGTCGTTACTGCCGAGCAAAAAGCCGTGCGCAAGAGCGTCAGCAACCTGGCCAACGCGCATAGCATCGTCGCCAATTTCTTGAATGTCCGCGACCTGCTGAAGTACGACAAGGTCATCATGCCACTGGCATCGCTGGATGTCATCACCAGCCTGTGGAGCAAGGGAAACTAACATGGCGGAACTGCATATCTACGACATTATCCGCCGCCCGGTCATCACGGAGAAGTCGACCCTGATGGTTGAAGCCGAAAACAAATATGTCTTCGAAGTGGACGGCAGAGCCAACAAGATTCAGATCAAGGAAGCTGTGGAAGAGATCTTTGACCTGGATGACCAGGTCGTCAAAGTCAACACCATGGTCATGCCAGCCAAGCGCGGGCGGCGCGGTCGCAATACCTACATCCGCTCGCGGCAATGGAAAAAAGCCGTCGTCACGCTGCAAGAGGGCGTGACCATCGAGCTCTTTAATGTCTAGGGGAGCATGAGCGATGCCCATCAAGGTATACAAACCCACATCGCCCGGTCGCCGCGACATGACCGGCTTCTCCTTTGAGGAGATCACCAAAAGCAAGCCCGAGCGTTCGTTGACGCGCGCGCTGCGCAAGAAAGGCGGCCGCAACAATACCGGGCGCATCACAGTCCGGCATCGTGGCGGCGGCCACAAGCGGCGTTATCGGCTGGTTGATTTCAAGCGCGATAAAGAAGATTGCCGCGCCGAGGTCATCGCCATTGAATACGACCCCAACCGCTCCGCGCGCATCGCCCTTTTGCAATACGAAGATGGCGTGAAGAGCTACATCATCGCGCCGATGGGCGTTACGGTCGGCGATACCGTCGGCAATGGCGAGATGAGCGCCCTGCGGCCCGGCAACTGCCGCGCGCTCAAGGACATTCCGCTGGGCACAGTCGTGCACAATATCGAGATGCGCCCCGGCAAAGGCGCGCAGATCGCCCGCAGCGCCGGCACCTCGGCACAGATTTTGGCTGCCGAAGGCAAGTATGTAACCCTGCGCCTGCCCAGTGGCGAGATGCGCATGATCCTCGGTACTTGCCGCGCTACCATCGGGCAGGTGGGCAATGCCGAGCATGGCAATGTCAAGCTGGGCAAGGCGGGGCGCAAACGGTGGCTGGGCTGGCGTCCGACTGTGCGCGGCACGGCGATGGACCCCGCCAGCCATCCCCACGGCGGTGGCGAGGGAAAATCCGGCATTGGCATGCCCGCGCCCAAGACGCCCTGGGGCAAAAAAGCCTTAGGCGTGCGCACCCGCCGCAACAAACGCACCAGCCGTTTTATTATTCGCCGCCGCGGCAAGCGCCGTTAATCAGGAGGCACTTGAATGTCACGCTCACTAAAGAAGGGCTACTTCATTCAGCCCAAATTGCTGGAAAAGGTCGAGCGCCTCAACCGGCAGAACAAAAAAGTCGTCATCCGCACCTGGAGCCGCGCCAGCACCATCTTCCCGCAGATGGTCGGACATACCATCGCCGTGCACGATGGGCGGCGGCATGTGCCTATCTATATCACCGAAAATATGGTCGGGCACAAGTTAGGCGAATTCGCGCCGACGCGCACCTTCCGCGGGCATATCACCGATAGCAGACGATAGGGATTTGACAATGGAAGTGCGAGCGATTACCCGCTATCTGCCGATATCGCCACAAAAGCTGCGACTCGTCTGTGACAAAGTGCGCGGCATGGATGCCGAAGAAGCGCTGGTCGTGCTGAAGTTCATGCCCCAAAAAGGCGCTGACATCGTCAGCAAAACATTGAACTCGGCGATGGCAAACGCAGTTAACAACTTCGACCTCAACCGCGACGAGCTGTATGTTTCGCAGATTTACGCGGGCGATGGTCCCACATTGAAGCGCTTCAAAGCTGGCGCGCGCGGGCGCTACAAGCCGCGTTTGAAACGCACTTCGCACCTTTGGGTGATGGTGGCAGAGCGAGAGGAAGAAGACTAATGGGTCGCAAAGTTCATCCAAAAGGCTTCCGTCTGAAAGTAATCCGTGAGTGGGATGCCCGCTGGTATGCGGAGGGCGAGCGATTCGTCAACCTGCTGATGGAAGACCGTCAGATACGCAAGTTTATCCGCCAGAAGACGACGCGCGCCGGCGTTTCGCGCATTGAAATCGAACGCCAGCCCAATTTGGTGATTATCACCATCAACACCGTGCGCCCCGGCTTGATCATCGGGCGCAAGGGGGAGGCAGTCAAAGAATTGCGCCAGCAGCTGCAAGACATGACTGGCAAGACAGTCAAGGTCGAGGTCAGCGAGATTGACAAGCCCGACCTGGATGCCAAGTTGGTGGCGGACAATGTAGCCAGCCAGTTGGTGCGGCGCATTGGCCACAGCCGGGCGATGAAGCGCGCCATCATGCAGGCGATGCGTCAAGGCGCTGGCGGCATCCGCATCGAAGTCAGCGGACGCTTGGGCGGCTCGGACATGGCGCGGCGTGAATGGCTCTTTGATGGGCGCGTGCCACGCAATACCCTGCGCGCCGATATTGATTATGGTTTTTCCGAAGCGCTGACGACTTTTGGGCAGATCGGCGTCAAAGTCTGGATTTACAAAGGCGACATCTTGCCGGGCGAAGATCCATTTAGCACCGGCGCGCAACGCAGCAGCCAGCCCGAGAACCGCCGCCGCCGCAACTAGCGCTTGGGAAAAGCGAGGGGAGCAGCAACCATGCTGATGCCAAAACGCAGAAAGTACAATAAACAGATGCGCGGTCGCATGCGTGGCAAAGCCCGCCGCGGCGCTGTCGTGCAATTTGGGGATTATGGTTTGCAGGCGCTGGAGCCAAGCTGGGTTACCAGCCGCCAGATCGAAGCCTGCCGCCGCGCCATGGTGCGTTATATCCGCCGGCGCGGCAAAGTCTGGATCCGCATCTTCCCCGATAAGCCCGTCACGCAGAAAGCCGCCGAAACCCGCATGGGCAAAGGCAAAGGCTCAGTCGAGAAGTGGGTCTGCGTGGTCAAGCCGGGCCGCATCTTGTTTGAGATGAGCGGCGTGCCCGAAGACGACGCGCGGGAAGCGCTGCGCCTCGCTTCGCACAAGCTGCCTATCAAAACCAAGTTCGTCAAGCGCTTTGATCCTATCTCGGGACGAGAGGTCAGCTGATGTATATCGACGAAATCCGTGAATTGTCCAACGATGCCATCCTCGACCGGATCGAAGACCTCAAGGTGGAGATGTATACCTATCGCATCCAGCAAGCATCGGGCGAGTTAAAAGATACCACGTTGTTTCGAAAAGCCCGGCGCGATATCGCCCGGCTGAAAACAGCTCTGCGTGAACGCGAGCTGGCGGCGGAACTGCTTGGGCAAGGGGGAAGCAATGCCGAATAATCGCAAGCGCCTGGTAGGCACAGTCGTCAGCGACAAGATGCAGAAGACTGTGGTTGTCGCCATCGAAAACCGCAAGATGCACCCGGTGTATCACAAGGTCGTCACCTCCACAAAAAAGGTGATGGCGCATGACGAGACGGGCGCAGGCGTCGGCGCGCTGGTGCGCATCGTGCAGAGCCGCCCCATCAGCAAGCGCAAACGATGGGTGGTCGAAGCCGTGCTGGAAGCGGCACCCGAGCTGAGCCGCTGAGCCGGGCGCGGATACGTTGCGAGAACGGAGAACAGAAATGATTCAGACAGAATCGCGCATGAAAGTCGCCGACAACAGCGGCGCGCAGGAGATCCTGGTGATCCGCGTCATGGGCGGCTCGCGCGTTAAGTACGGCCATGTTGGCGATATCGTGGTGGCGACGGTCAAGTCGGCTTCCACCAGCGGCGCAGTCAAAAAAGGCGAGCTGGTGCGCGCCGTGATTGTGCGCACCCACAAGGAATACCGCCGCGCTGATGGCTCGACCATCCGCTTTGATGACAACGCCGCCGTCGTGCTGGCGGAAGACCTGGAGAATCCGCGCGGCACTCGCGTCTTTGGGCCTGTGGCTCGTGAGCTGCGTGACAAAGGCTTTATGAAGATCGTCTCACTCGCGCCTGAGACTTTGTAACAGAGGATAGACAAATGCAACGAGTGCAGCAGGGAGACACGGTCGAAGTCATCGCGGGCAGAGACAAGGGCTTGCGCGGCGAGGTCGTCCGTGTCCTGGTGAAGAAAAACCGCGTCATCGTCAATGGCGTCAACATTTTGAAGCGGCATCAGAAGGCGCGGCCCGGCCCCGGCGGGCAGCAGATCCCCGCCCAGATCATGGAATTCGAAGCGCCGCTGCACTTGTCGAATGTGATGCTGGTCTGCCCACATACCGATGAGCGCACGCGCGTCGGCTATCGCATAAACAGCGATGGCTTGAAAGTGCGCTATAGCAAAAGAAGCGGCAGAGATATCGACTAGCCAGGGCGAGGCGACACAATGGAAAACCGTATGTACACCCGCTATGTTGAAGAAGTGGTGCCGACCTTGACGCAGGAGTTCGGCTACACCAACCGCATGCAGGTGCCGACCATCAGCAAAATCACGCTGAATATCGGCGTTGGCGAAGCGATCGACGAGCCACGCTCCTTAGATGGCGCGGTGCAGGACTTGATGACGATCACAGGCCAGCAGCCGGTGGTAACGCGCGCCAAGAAGAGCATCGCCACCTACAAGCTGCGTGAGGGACGGGCGATTGGCGCCAAGGTTACACTGCGCCGCGAGCGGATGTGGGCGCTCTATGACCGGCTGGTCAATATCGCGCTGCCACGCATCCGTGACTTTCGGGGCGTGCCGGCGAAGCTGGACGGGCGTGGCAACTTCACGGTCGGTTTGCGCGAGCAGTTGGTCTTCCCGGAGATTGACTTTGACAAGATCGACAAAGTGCGCGGGATGGAAATCTCCATCGTTACCACCGCCAAGACAGACGAAGAAGGGCGGCGTTTGCTGGCATTGCTGGGCATGCCTTTCCAGGGGAACTAGAGGGGAAACTATGGCGAAGAAATGTATGCAATATCGGGAAGAGCGGCGCAAGTACCCGGTGCGCGTGCGCAACCGCTGCAAGGTCTGTGGGCGTCCGCGCGCGTATATCCGGCGCTTTGGCTTGTGTCGCATCTGCTTCCGCGAAATGGCGCTGGAAGGCGAGATCCCCGGCGTTGTAAAAGCGAGCTGGTAGAGAGGCGGTTATTGTGTCTAATGTAACCAACGATCCAATTGCCGATATGCTGACGCGCATCCGCAACGCTTTGGTCCGCGGCAAGCCTGAAGTTATCGTGCCTAAATCCAAAATCAAGGTGGAGATCGCCCGCATCCTCAAGGAAGAGGGCTACATCCACGATTTCAGCATCGGCGACGAGAGTCCCGTGCCTTTGATCCATGTGCAGCTCAAATACATCGGCAGTCGGCGCGATCGGCAGCCGGTCATCACACAACTGCGGCGCATCAGCAAGCCCGGGCGGCGCGTCTATCGCAAGCGGCGCGAGCTACCCATCGTGCTCAGCGGCACAGGCATCGCCATCGTTACGACGCCCAAAGGCGTGATGACTGCCCAGCAGGCGCGGCGTGATGGCGTCGGCGGCGAAGTGCTCTGCTATATCTGGTAGCCAGAAAGGAAAGTGGGATGTCACGCGTAGGCAAGCAGCCGGTCGTGCTGCCCGACAAAGTTACCGCCAGCATCAACCGCAACAGTGTCACGATTAGCGGTCCAAAAGGGCAGCTCAGCCGCAACTTCAACCCGGATATGGCGATACGCCAGGAGAATGGCAGCATCGTTGTCGATCGCCCCTCCGACCAACGGCATCACAAGGCGCTGCATGGCTTGACGCGCGCCCTGCTGGCAAATATGGTCGAGGGCGTTTCCAAAGGCTATCGCAAGACTCTGCAGATCCAAGGCGTCGGCTACCAGGCGAGCTTGCAAGGCAGCAACTTGCAGCTGCGGCTGGGCCATTCGCACCCGGTCATCGTCGAGCCGCCGGCGAATATCAAGTTTGATGTGCCAAAAGATTCGCGTGGCACCATCATCCATGTCGATGGCATTGACAAGCAGGTGGTCGGTCAGGTGGCGGCGGATATCCGCGGCTGGCGCCCCCCCGAACCCTACAAAGGCAAAGGCGTGCGCTACCTGGGCGAATTTGTCCGCCGCAAAGCCGGTAAAGCCGGCAAACGGTAGCCGAGCGCAAAACGAGGAATTGGAACGATGGCAGATATTATTGGTCGCAGGAAAGTATTGGCGCGCAAACGGCGGCACCGGCGGGTGCGCAGGCGCATCTCCGGCACAGCCGCGCGTCCGCGCATGAATGTCTACCGTAGCAATCGCAACACCTTTGTGCAAGTGATCGACGATGTCGCGGGTCGTACCCTGGTCTCATGTTCGACCATCGACCGCGAACTAGCGTCCCGGCTGGGTGATAGCAGCAAGCTGGAAGCGGCGAAACTGGTCGGGCAGAAAGTTGCCGAGCGCGCCAAGGCAGCCGGCATCAAGGCGGTCGTCTTTGACCGCGGCGGATTTACCTACACCGGTCGGGTGGCGGCGGTTGCGCAGGCTGCCCGCGAAGCCGGACTGCAAGTTTAAGCAGGAGTGGATCAATGGCAAATCGCAGAAGGCGGGATTCGCGGCGGAACCGCGATGAAGAACGCGACGAATTTGACGAGCGCGTGGTGGATATCCGCCGCGTCGCCAAAGTAATCAAAGGCGGGAGGCGCTTCGCTTTTCGCACTGTAGTCGTTGTCGGCGATGGCAAAGGTCGAGTCGGCATCGGCATCGGCAAGGCGCGCGCAGTGCCGGATAGCATCCGCAAAGCATCGGAGCGGGCGCGGCGCAATATCGAGACGGTTGCCCTCTCCGGCACGACCATTCCTTACACCGTGACCGGGCGGCATGGCGGGGCGCGCGTGCTTCTAAAGCCGGCTGCGCCTGGTGCCGGCGTCATCGCGGGCGGTGGCGTTCGCGCTGTGCTGGAGGTGGTCGGCGTGCGCAATATCCTGACCAAGAGCCAAGGCAGCGCCAACTTGCTGAATGTAACCATGGCGACCCTGGATGCGCTGAAACAACTTCGCAGCGCAGCCCGTATCGCTGAGATGCGTGGCAAACGCGCCTGCGAAGTCGCGCCCTTCTGGGAGCGCCGCCGTGAAGGAGCCGACAATGCCTGAGCAAGCTGGCAAGTTGCTGAAGGTCACCCTGGTCAAAAGCCCGATTGGCTATAACAGCCGCCAGAAAGCCACCGTCAAATCGCTGGGCTTGCGGCGGATGCGCCAGTCGGTGCTCATCGGCGATGCGCCACAAATCCGCGGCATGATCGCCAAGGTCAGCCACTTGGTGGCGGTGGAAGAGGTAGAAGAATGAAACTGCATGATTTGAAGCCGGACAAAGGCAGCAAGCGCCGGCGCCGGCGCGTCGGTCGTGGCATCGCCGCTGGGCAAGGCAAGACCGCCGGACGGGGCCACAAGGGACAAGGCGCGCGCAGTGGCGGCGGCAAAGGCCCGTACTTTGAAGGCGGGCAGTTGCCCCTGGTGCGGCGCTTGCCTTTCAAACGCGGCTTCACCAATATCTTCGCCACCGTCTACCAGGAAGTGAATGTCGATATGCTGGAGGCGCGCTTCGACGATGGCGCTGTGGTTAATGCTAGCGCGCTGGAAGCGGCTGGCTTGGTGCGCGATGCCGAAAAGCCCATCAAAGTGCTGGGGCGCGGCGAGCTGGAAAAGCGGCTGGAAGTGCATGCCAACAAGTTCACCAAAAGCGCCGCAGCCAAGATTGAAGCGGCGGGCGGAATTGCCCATGCCCATGCGTTGAAAGTAACTGGCGCGCGCGCGACGGTCAAGCGGCTGCGCAAGGTCGATCTACAGCGCTTGTACGGCGAGGCGGACCCAATCTAGTTTGTCCGCCGGCGGCAAAGAGACGAGGACAAAGTCTGATGATACAAGCATTGCGTAACGCTTGGCGCTTGCCCGATGTGCGTAACAAGCTGCTCTTCACTATCTTCATTCTGATCGTATACCAATTCGCCGCGCACGTACCGGTGGTGGGCGTCGATCGGAATGTGCTGCGGCAGGTCTTCGAGAGCGGCAGCAGCGCTGGCAACTTGATCCAGGTGATGAACCTGCTTTCGGGCGGGGCGGTGGCGAACTTCAGCGTCATTGCCAATGGCGTTTATCCCTATATCACCGCTTCCATCATCTTCCAATTGCTGGTGCCGATTGTGCCGGCGCTGGAACGGATTCAACGCGAGCCAGGCGGCCAAGAGAAGATCCAGCGCTATACCTATTTTGTGTCCATCCCCATGGCGGTGTTGCAGGCGCTGGGGCAGATTAGCATCTTTAATCTGGCGACCGGCACCGGCGCGGAGATTATCCCCGGCTTCGGCTTTGGCATGGGCAGCGATATTTTGCTGACGGTCTCGGTCTTGACGACTATGACCGCCGGCACCATGTTCGCCATCTGGCTGGGCGAGCTAATCACCGAGCAGGGCATCGGCAATGGTATTTCCATTATCATTTTCGCCGGCATCGTGGCGCTTGCTCCGCAGAACCTGATCCAGCTATTGACACAGCAGCCCGATCGAGCGCTCTACAACCTGACGCTTTTCATCGTCATCACGCTGCTCAGCGTCGTCGCTGTGGTGGTGATTCAAGAAGGCGTGCGCCGCGTGCCGGTGCAATACGGGCGGCGTGTGCGCGGCAACCGGCAATTCGCCCAGCAGGACAGCTTCATCCCCCTGCGCGTCAACCCGGTGGGCATGATCCCGCTGATTTTCGCTCAGTCAATCATCACCTTCCCCGCCATCATCGCCAGCTTGTTCCCGCCCGGCGCGGTCGGCAATACCATCCAGACGACCTTTGGCAACCAGCAGGGCTTGCTGTACTGGGGCACTTTCTTCCTGATGACGGTGGGCTTCACCTTCTTCTATGCGGAAGTCATGGTGGGCAACCAGAATCTGGCGGAGAATTTGCAGCGCAATGGCGGCTTTATCCCCGGCATCCGCCCCGGCAAGCGCACCGAAGACTTCATCAAGTCGACGACGCGGCGCATTACTTTTGTGGGCGCGTTCTTCTTGGGGGTCATCGCCATCATCCCGGGCGTGGTCGATCTGGTCAATCGCATCATCTTTCCGCTGGAAGCATCGGCGGGCGGCGCGGTTATGAATGCCGGGCTGGTGATTTCCGGCTCGGGTTTGATCATCGTTGTCGGCGTCGTCATTGATACCATGCGCCAGTTGGAAGCGCAGTTGGTCATGCGCAATTACGAAGGCTTTATGCGCTGATAGCGGACGATTCAAAGCCATCCTGGAGCCGGGCTGCCTATGCTCGGCTCTATTTTTGTGCGCAACTGACGGACGGGAGAGAGCGGTATGAGCTTGTATGTGATATTGATGGGCGTTCAAGGCGCTGGCAAAGGCTTGCAAGCCAAACGGATCGAGACGCGTTTTGGCATCCCACAGGTATCAACTGGCGACTTGTTCCGGGCGATGCGCACCCGCAGCGATGCCCTGGCTCGCAAAGTGCAAGAGCTCATGGCGGCCGGCATCCTCATCGATGACGATACCACCAATGCCATCGTCGCCGACCGCCTGTCGCAAGCCGATGCCTTGCATGGCGTCATCCTGGATGGCTATCCGCGCAACCAGGTACAAGCCGCTTTCCTTGAGGACTTCCTGGCGGAGCGGGGCGAGCGTGTCGATGCGGTGCTGCTGCTGGAGCTGGACTTGTATGTCGCTTTCAAACGCGCCTTCGGGCGGGTTACAGCCGCCGATGGCAGCAGCTATAATTGTTATTACAAAGTCGAAGATGTCGATTTCAACTGGCTGGCGGATGAAAGCGGTCAATTCCCGCCACGCCTGGAAGCGACCCGGTCGGGCAGCGACGCGCCACTCAAACGCAGGCCCGATGACGCCAGCGCCGATGCCATCATCAAGCGCATTGATACCTTTCTGGAGACGACCCAGCCCTTGATTGATTATTTCGCCGCCAAAGACCTCCTGCGCAGGGTCAATGCCGACCAAAGCATTGAAGCGGTCTGGGCAGGTATTGAGCGCGCGCTGGGCAGAGCCTGATGTCCGCGCAATCCGCCGCAGACCAGCCATCGCCCGTACTCAAGACGCCAGCAGAAATCGATATCATGCGCGAGGCGGGGCGCATCGTAGCCATCGCCCACGAAGCGGTGCGGCAGGCAGTCGCGCCGGGCGTCAGCACCAAGACCTTGGATACCATCGCCGAAACAGTGCTGCGCGACCATGGCGCAGAGCCGAGCTTCCTTGGCTATGTACAAGGCGAGCGACCACCCTATCCCGCCACCATCACCGCCTCGATCAACCACGAACTGGTGCATGGCATCCCGTCCGAGGCCCGGATTCTGCGCGAGGGTGATATCATCGGCATTGACCTCGCCTGCAAGTATCGCGGCTTCATCGGCGATGCGGCTTATACCCATGCGGTCGGGCAGGTATCGCGGGCGGCGCGACGGCTCATGCAAGCCACCGAGGCGGCGCTGGCAGCGGCTATCCAGGCTTCGAGGCTGGGCAAGCGCATCAGCGATGTCGCCAGAGCCACTGCCAAAACCGCCGGGCGCATGGGCTATAGCGTGGCGCTGGAATACACCGGACACGGCGTCGGGCGCGATATGCACGAAGCCCCGCAGGTGCCCAACTGGTGGCACAGCCGCAAAAGCAAATTCCAGTGGCAAGACCATGACCTGCAAGTCGGCATGACGTATGCCATCGAACCTATGCTGATCGCGGGCCGCCCCGAACTGGTCGAACTGGACGATGGCTGGACGGTCGTAACCAAAGACGGCTCCTTGACAGCCCACTTCGAACACACCATCGCTATCACCGAGGCGGGTCCCCGCATCCTGACTTTGGGGGGCTCGGCATAACCCGCCTGCTGCCGCCCCTATGTTGTCTGCTCGCTTTGATGGCGACTGCGCTCGCTTCCGCCCAAGACAACCACCCGCATTACGAAGCTAGCGATTGCCCGGAGATCGCGCTTTGGATGGCATCCGCAGAGTTGGGCGCTATCCGCTGCGGCCTATTGCATGTACGTGAAGATCGCGCGGCTGGCGGGGGCAGCGCCATGCTGCGGTTATTTGTGCTGCGGCTGGCGGCGCAGAATGAGCGGGGCAATGCGCCGATTGTCTATTTGGCGGGCGGCCCCGGTGGCGCGGCATCGGCAGCTCTGGAAGGCTTGCTAAGCTCGGCGCTACGAAGCGAGCATGAGATTATCTTGATCGACCAGCGCGGCGCAGGCTTGTCCCAACCGGCGTTGAACTGCCCGGAAATTGACGCGGGGGCGAGCGAAAACCCGCTGGCAGCCTGCCGGGCGCGCTTGCTGGCGGCGGGTATTGACCTGGCGGCGTACAACACATCGAATAGCGCGCAGGATATAAACGAATTGTTGATTGCGCTGGACTTGCCGACCGCCAATATCTACGGTATCTCCTATGGGGCGCGGCTGGCGCTGACAATGGCGCGGGATTTCCCGCAGCGGTTGGGCGCGATGATCCTGGATGGCGTTTCTCCGCCCCAAGCCCAGTTGCTTACCGAGCAGGCGGTCAATGGCAATCGCGCCTTTGAGCGGCTCTTTGCCGATTGCGCCGCCGACCCAGCCTGCCGCCAAGCCTATCCCAATCTGCGCGCCAGCTTCAACCAGGTCATTGACCGGCTCAATCAAGCGCCAGCCGAGATCGCCCATTTGCGCAGCGGCGAAGCCACCTGGATGGATGGCGAAATCTGGGTTAACTACCTGTTTGATTTACTCTACGATACAAGCCTGCTGGCTTGGCTGCCGGCGATGATCCGCGCTCACGCCGCTGGCGACTATGGCTTCGCGCCGCCTGAAATGGCTTCACTGGCAAAGCCCGAATCAGCTTTGCAGTTGCCCGATTTTGCCCTGCAATATGACGCGGACAGCGAGGGCTTGTATTACAGCATTATCTGTGCCGAGGCTGTCCCATTTGAAAGCGCCGAGGGTCTTTTAGCGGCGGGCGCGCGTCTGCCCCCTCGCACCGCCGCCGCGCTGAGCAATGCCGCTTTGCAGCTATTGGCTGATTGCGAGCTTTGGGGTCTGCCAGCCGCCGCTGCCAGCCATAAGCGACCGGTCATCAGCGCTATTCCCACACTGCTGTTTTCCGGCGCTTATGACCCGGTCAGTCCGCCGGCTTGGGCTGTGGCAGCCGCGCAAGGCTTAGAAACAAGTTGGCGCTTTGTCTTGCCAGATACGGGGCATGGCGCGCTGGGCAATAGCGATTGCGCCGATACAATCGCGCTGGAATTTTTGCGTCAGCCGACACAGGAGCCAGCTAGCGATTGCCTTGAGGCGCTGCGCCCGCCCGTTTTTCGCAGCCAATGACGATTCTGCGATGAAGAAAAAGTTGACCTTTACCTGCGCGCGGGTCTATGCTACACTGCTCTTTCGTTGTCAGCATGCCCGGTGACGGGTGAATCTGCGTCAAGGCGAGCCAGGCAGGGAATTGAGGAAGCACCCATGAAAGTATCAGCCAGCGTTAGGCGGCGCTGCCCGAAGTGTCGTGTCATCAAGCGCAAGCGCCGCGTCATGATTATTTGTGAAAATCCCAAACACAAGCAGAGGCAGGGTTAGGCAGCCCCAAGCTGACCAGGAGGCGCATCCATGGCGAGAATCGAAGGTGTAGACCTGCCGCGCGACAAACGGGTCGTCATCGGCTTGACATATATCTACGGCATCGGCAGATCGACAAGCCAGCGCCTTTTGGATAGCGCCGGCATCAACCACAGCACGCGCGTGCGTGATCTCAGCGAGAGCGAAGTGCAACGCCTGCGTGAGTTGATCGGCGGCTTGACAACCGAAGGCGACCTGCGCCGCCAGACTCAGCTCAATATCAAGCGCCTGATGGAGATCAACTCCTATCGCGGCTTGCGGCATCGGCGGCGTTTGCCGGTGCGCGGGCAGAGGACACGTACCAACGGACGGACGCGGCGCGGCAAGAAGCAAACAGTCGCGGGGCGCGGACGGCGGCGCGGAGCAACCAAAAAATAGCACTGCGGCGCGTGGACCTGCGGGCAGCGGCTTGCCATTTGCGCGCATTTGGCAGGCGGCCGCTGGCGCATGGTTTCAGACGCAGCGAGCGGGTAACGAATAGGCAACTGGAGCAAGGGTATGGCAAGAGCAAGAAGAGGCGGTCGCGGCACAGGCCGGCGGGTCTATAAAAATATCCCTTATGGCCAGGCGCATATCTATGCGACATTTAACAACACCATCGTTTCCATGACCGACCAGTCTGGGAATGTCATCACCTGGGCGAGCGCCGGCACCTCCGGCTTCACCGGCAGCCGCAAAAACACGCCCTATGCCGCGCGCATGGCTGCCGAAACAGCCGCCGCCAATTCGCAGCAGCACGGCATGAAAGAAGTTGACATCTTTGTCAAAGGACCTGGCCCCGGTCGGGAAGCGGCGATCCGCTCTATCCAGCAGAGTGGCTTGAAGGTGCGCTCTATCAGCGATGTTACGCCCGTGCCGCACAATGGCGTGCGGCCACCCAAACGTCGGCGCGTCTAGTCGAAAGGCAATTTTGACCTTATGGTGTTTCCTGCAACTGTGTCAGATTTCGGGCCGGCTGTGGCAGAGGTGAACTCGGTAACTGCCAATATGGTGCTGCCGCACCAAGTCGAGTGCGAAAATCCCACGCGCGATTATGGACGCTTTGTCATAGGGCCGCTGGAAGGCGGCTATGGCTTGACGCTGGGCAACGGGCTGCGGCGCGTTTTGTTGTCTTCACTGCCCGGCGCGGCGGTTACCAGTGTGCGTGTCTCCGATGTGCATCACGAATTTTCCAAAATCCCCGGCGTGCGCGAAGATATGACGCAGCTCATCTTGCAGCTCAAGCAGTTGCGGCTGGTCTTGCACGGCGTGGAAAGCTCACGCATGCGGCTGGAATATCGTGGCGCGGAAGGCACTGTGACCGCTGGCGACATCGCTGCGCCGCCCGAAGTGCAAATCGAAAACCCCAGCCTGTATCTGTTCACGGTGGATGACCGTGATGCCCATATTGAAATGGAGTTTGAGGTGAGCAGCGGGCGCGGCTTCAGCCCGGCTGAAGACCGAGGTCGCTTGCCAATTGGCGAACTGCCCGTTGATGCCATCTACAGCCCCATCAAGCGTGTCAACTTTGAGGTCGAGCGCGCCCGCGTCGGTCAGCGCACCAATTATGACCGCCTGGCGCTGGAGCTATGGACGGACGGCACCATCCGCCCGCAAGAGGCTCTGGCGCAAGCGGCGCAGATCATGATGCACCACCTCAAGGTCATCGCTGGCGTGGACGAAGAATGGTTCCAGGCGATCGAACTGCCAGCGCCTATTGATGACGAACCGACCTATCCGCCGCTTTACGACAAGCCGATAGAAGAGCTGGACTTGAGCGTGCGCGTTTTCAATTCACTCAAGCGCACCGGCATCACTTCAGTGGGCGATGTGCTGGATATGCTGCAACGCGGGCCCGACGCCATGCTCGCTATCCGCAATTTTGGCGAAAAATCGCTGGATGAGTTGGAAGAGAAGCTGGCGGAAAAGAATTATTGGCCCCTCGACAGGGCGGAATAAACGACAAACGAGGCGCAAGACATGCGACACCGACACCACGGCAAAAAGCTCAATCGCAGCAGCAGCCACCGCAAAGCGCTGCGCATGAACCTGGCTACGCAACTGTTGACGCGCGGGCGCATCCGCACGACCTTTCACAAAGCCAAGTTTGTGCAGGGTCATGCCGAGCGGCTGATTACCATTGCCAAGCGCGGGCTGGCAAAAGCAGAAGCGCGCGGCGATGAGCTCATCGCTGTGCATGCGCGCCGCCAGGTGGCTCGCCGGTTGAACAACGACCGCGTGCTGGTCAGTAAGGTTTTTGACGAGCTCGCGCCTTTGTATGCCGATCGCCCCGGCGGCTACACGCGCATATTGAAGCTGGGTCCGCGCAAAGGCGATAATGCCGAAATGGCGCTGATTGAATTGGTCGATTACGAAGTTGAGGATTGAGCTATCGACAGTTGAAGACCCGTTACGGCGCGCTGCTTGCCTATGACGGCACCGCTTACCAAGGATTCCAGCGACAGCCCGCGCCCAATCCAACCATCCAGGCAGCGGTCGAGGCAGCGCTGGGGAAAGTATGTGGGCGGGATGTTCGCATTGTCGCGGCAGGGCGGACGGATGCCGGTGTACACGCGGCGGGGCAGGTTATCGCCTTTGATGTGACTTGGCGGCATAGCGAATCCGAATTGCAGCGAGCGGTCAATGCGCAATTGCCAATGGACATCGCCTTAAAAAGCTGCTGGCTCGCGCCCGGTTTTCACCCCCGTTACGATGCGCTTTGGCGGCAATATGCCTATCGCATCAATACGCCGGCCGCGCGAAATCCATTGACAGCGCGCTACGAATGGCAATTGGCGGGCATGGAGCTGGACGGGGCGGGCATGCAAGCAGCGGCGGAACATTGCCTGGGCGAGCGCGATTTCGCCGCCTTTGGCACGCCACCGCAAGCCAGCAGCAGCAATACCATCCGCCAGGTCTTTGAATCGCGCTGGAGCGAAGCGGAAACGGAATCGGGAAGTATCTACACCTATCGCATCCGCGGCACAGCTTTTTTGTATCACATGGTGCGCCGCATGGTCGGGACGATGGTGTCGGTGGGCAGAGGCAGGCTGAACGTGGGTGAATTTGCGGATATTTTGCACAGCCGCGACCTGCAGCGAGCCAAAGGCCTGGCACCGCCACAGGGTCTGACGCTAGAGGCGGTGGAGTATCCGCCAGGAATATGGGCAGCAGGGACAAAAGGCGAATAGCGCGACATAAAAAAAGCCCGCGCAGCGCTGGAGGAAGAAAAAATGAGGCAAGCAATTCAGAAGACTTACGCGACAAGCCCAGCCGATATCGAGCGGCGCTGGTATGTGATTGACGCCCAGGGCATGACGCTGGGCCGGCTGGCATCCAAAGTCGCGCCGATCTTGCGCGGCAAGCACAAGCCCTATTTCACAAGCCATCTGGATACAGGCGATTATGTCATCATCGTGAACGCCGACAAAATCCATGTTACTGGCAAGCGACTCGACCAGAAGATCTATTATCGCCACACGGGTTATCCCGGCGGCTTGAAGCAGATGACCCTGCGTGAGATGATGAACCGCTTCCCCACGCGCGCGCTGCAATTCGCCATCAAAGGCATGTTGCCCAAAGGTCCGCTGGGCAGGCAGATGTTCCGCAAACTCAAAATATACGCGGGCGCTAATCACCCGCATCAGGCTCAGCAGCCACAAATGCTCGAACTCTAGGCGAGCGAGGAGAAACCATGTCAGCACAATACTACGAAGGCATCGGGCGGCGCAAATCGGCATCGGCGCGCGTGCGGCTCTTCCCCGGTGGCACAGGGCGTTTCATCATCAATGGCAAAGCGGGCGAAGATTACTTACCGCGCTTCGGCGATATGTTGGTTTGCCTGGCTCCCCTCACACATATCGGGCAAGAGCGCAGCTATGATGTGTCTGTGCATGTTAATGGCGGCGGCATCACCGGGCAACGCGACGCCATCTTGCTGGGCGTGGCGCGCGCGCTGGAAAAGATAGACCCCGATCTGCGTGGCACATTGAAGCGCGAGGGCTTCCTTTCGCGTGATGCCCGCGCCAAAGAACGCAAGAAACCCGGCTTGAAGCGCGCCCGCAAAGCGCCCACCTATACCAAGCGCTAGCCAAGCGGCGCACAGTCGCCAAGTCCCTTGGTGAGCAAAAAGGACTGCGCCATCGCCAACAGCGCCAAACTCACCATCCTCGGTTTAGGCCCTGGCTCTGTTGAGCATCTGACCGTCCGTGCCTGGCGCGCCTTGCAAGCCGCTGATACGGTCTACCTGCGCACCAATCGTCATCCCGCCGTCGCTGAGCTGCCTATCAAGGCGCAAACCATCAGCTTCGACGGTATCTACGAAAGCCACAGCCGTTTTGAAGATGTCTATGACCAGATCACTGCGCGCCTGCTATCTGCTGCGCGACGTGGCGAAGCGTTGGTCTATGCTGTGCCTGGCGACCCGCTGGTGGGTGAAGCGACCGTCACGCGTCTGCTAAGTCTGGCGGCGCAAGCAGACCTGCCAGTCGAAATTATTCATGGTCTCAGTTTCATCGAGCCTTGCCTGGCGCAGTTGGGCATTGACGCCCTGGATGGCTTACAAGTCCTGGATGCGCTGGAAGTCGCCGATGCCTATCATCCCGCCATCAACCCGGCGCTGCCGACGCTGCTAGCGCAGGTCTACAGCCGCGGCGTCGCCTCCAACCTCAAGCTGACACTGATGAACCAATACCCGGATAGCTTCCCGGTCAAGCTGCTGCATGCCGCCGGCACAGACGCGGCGCGGCTGGAAGCGCTGCCTTTGTACGCAATTGACCGCAGCCCGCATATCGGCGTCATGACCGCGCTCTACCTGCCGCCGCTGGACGAGCTCAGCAGCTTCGAATCAATCCAAAATACCATCGCCCATCTGCGCTCGCCCGAAGGCTGCCCCTGGGACCGCGAGCAGACCCACCAGTCGCTGCGACCCTTCTTGATTGAAGAAGCCTACGAAATGCTGGCGGCGCTGGATACAGCGGATCCCGCCGCGCTCTGCGAAGAAATGGGCGACCTGCTGCTGCAAATCGTGCTGCACGCGCAAATCGCCACGGACGATGGCGAGTTCCAAATGGTGGATGTGCTGCGGCAGCTCAATCAGAAGCTGATCCGCCGCCACCCGCATATCTATGCCGATACCGATGTTGCAGGCGACAGCGACCAAGTTACGCGCAATTGGGAAGCAATCAAGCGCGCAGAAAAAGCCGCCAGCGCTGACACATTCCATTCCATTCTCGATGGCATCCCCAAGATGGCACCGGCGCTGCTGGTGGCGCATCGCTATTCGGCGCGCGTTTCCAAAATCGGCTTTGATTGGGAAGCTGCCCAAGACGTCATGGAGAAAGCCCGCGAAGAATGGGACGAGATATTCGCCGCCGAAAGCGATGAAGAGCGCGCGCTGGAAATCGGCGATTTGATCTTTGTGCTGGTGAATTGGCTGCGTTGGCTGGGCGTGGATGACCCCGAAAGCCTCATGCGCTCGGTCAATGCCAAGTTCTACAAGCGCTTTTCTTATGTCGAGGCGCAGGCTTTGGCGCGGGGCGTGGCGCTATCCGACATGTCGCTGGATCAGCTGGAAGCCTGGTGGCAGCAAGCCAAGCAGCAGGAGACTTGATGACGGCGCAGATGCTGGAAGGGCGGCTGTCCATCCAGGCGGCGCTGACGGCTGGCTCGCGGGAAATCCAGCAACTGTTGCTGGACGATGCCAAGCGCTACGACTGGTCTCTGAGTCAGCTGGCGCGTCAGGCTGATGCGGCGGGCATCCCCATAAGCTACCGTCCGCGCGCCGTGATTGATAAGCAAGCCGGCGGCAGCAGCCATGGCGGCATCCTGGCGCTGGTGGGCGAGCGCAGAACCACCTCGCTGGAGAGCCTGCTGGAGGTTGATTCGCCCGCTTTCATCGTTATGTTGGATGGCATCGAAGACCCCTATAACTTTGGCGGGGCGGTCCGCGCAATCTATACGGCTGGCGCGCAAGGGCTCGTCGTCCGTCCGCGCAATTGGGGCAAGTCCACCGCAATCATCGGCCGCGCGAGCGCCGGCGCCAGCGAGCGCATCAAGATGGCCGTCGCGCAGAATGCAGCCGAAGCCGCCGAGGTCTTCCAGGCGCGGGGCTTGGTCATCGCGCAGACTGCCAATGACGCTGCGGCGATGAGCCTCTTCGCCGCGGACTTGACGCAACCGCTGTTTCTACTGATCGGGGGCGAACGCCGCGGGCTGACCAGGTCTGTGCTGCAGCGCGCTGATATGCAGCTGCGCATTCCTTATGGGCGCGAGTTTCCCGGCTCGCTAGGCACGATAAGCGCCGCCGCAATTTTAGCTTTTGAAGTCCTGCGCCAACGCAGTTGAGCCGCCTGCGCCTGTCGCATTTTTGCAAGCTCTGCTAATATGCGGGCGACATCGCGACCAGCGAACAGGGGATAATCGATGAAGGCGCTCATTCTCGCGGCGGGGCAGGGCACGCGCCTGCGCCCTGTCACCTTGACAATGCCGAAGTCGCTGGTGCCGGTCGCCAATCGCTGGCTGATAAGCTATGCCATAGACTCGCTCAAATTAGCTGGCTTGACCGACATTGGCATCGTAGTCAACAGCCTGGATTCCCCGATTGTGTCCAACTTGGGCGCTGGCGACGGGCTGGGTGTGCATATCAGCTATATCGTCCAGGACGAGCAACGCGGCTTGGCGCATGCGACAGGGCTATGCCAGGAATTCGTCGGCGATGAGCCATTTGCGCTCTTGCTGGGCGATAACATCTTCCAGGATAAAATGACCAGCCTGCTAACCGGCTTCGCGGCATCGGACAAAGAAGCCGCCGTCGTCCTGGGCAAAGTGCCCGACCCGACCCGCTTTGGCATCGCTGAAATCACCAACGGGCGGATTGTGCGCGTGGTCGAAAAACCCCAGCAGCCGCCCTCCAACCTGGCTATCGCCGGCGTATATCTCTTCCGCCCCTCGGTTTTTGACGCCATCAAGCGCATCAAGCCATCGGGGCGCAACGAATTGGAAATCACCGATGCCATCCAGGTGCTGATTAGCGATGGTCATCCAGTTCAATCCTACGAGTTAAACGGCTGGTGGATCGACGCCGGCAAGCCAGACGCCATCATCATGGCGAACCAGTTGGTGCTGGAAGCGCTGCCCTATACGGCCGCGCCCGAAAATAGTGATCAGATAGAAGGCGACAGCGAAGTTTCTCACCGCGTCTTAATCGGTCGCAACAGCCGCATCATCAACAGCGTCGTGCGCGGTCCCGTCATCATCGGCGCGGATACGGTCATCAGCGACAGCTATGTTGGCCCATATACATCGCTGGGCGACAATGTGGTGGTGGCTGGCAGCGAGATAGAAGCCAGCATTGTCATGAAGAATTGCGAGATCCGTAACATCATCGGGCGCATCGACCGCAGCTTGCTGGCGGATAACGCGCGTGTATTCGCCGCCACGCATATGCCCGACGCCCACCGCTTTGTGCTGGCGGAAAACAGCTATGTGCAGTTCTAGTCCGCGAACAACTGCGGTCGCTGCCAGGTCTGTGGTGGCAGCAGACTATGCTCCCGCAGGTAGCTGGCGGGTGGGCCAGCCCAGCCATAGCGCTGCAGATTGACCTTGCCGCTGCGGTCAAAGACGATGCCTTCGCTCTCCAGCAGCCGTCGTTGCTCTTTTGCTTGTGGGCTGCCCGGCGGAAAACTGATGCCTCCCTGGCTGTTGATGACGCGCTGCCAAGGGATGCCCGCGCCGCGCGGCGATTTGCGAAGCGCCGTGCCCACCCAACGTGGCGCAAGCCGGCGCATACTTGGCGGATCCGCATAGTCGCCGGGCGGGAGCATGGAAGCGACTTGCCCATAGCT
This sequence comes from Chloroflexota bacterium, assembly GCA_009840575.1. Taxonomy (GTDB): domain Bacteria; phylum Chloroflexota; class Anaerolineae; order Aggregatilineales; family Phototrophicaceae; genus UBA6055. Next base: position 30,133 of record VXNO01000185.1, read on the forward strand.
GCTGACTTTGCCCGGCGGGATCTGCCGCACAATATCCCAGACTGTGGCGAAGAAAACTTGAGTATTAGGCGGGTTGAACATGAACCATCTGCGCGGGTTGACGATAGCGACAATCAATATGCGCCAGATGGTGCGCTTCTACAATGCTGTATTTGATGCGCGCCTGAAAGCCACCGCCAGCATCGGCGGGCAGCAATTCTATGGCGGAGCAATCGGCGCGCTGGAACTCACGCTCTGTCCCAACGAAATCGCCGGCGTGGCTGCCCAACAGAATCGCCAGCAACTGCGCTTTGAAGTGAGCGATATTGAGCGGGTGATGGGACGGGGCTTGGCTTGCCATGGCAGCGAGGTCAACCCGATTGACGAATACGCAGGCGCAAAAGTGGCATCGCTAGCTGACCCCGATGGCAATACAATCGAATTTGTTCAACTGCTGCCATAACCCTTGGTGATGCTCGCCCGCAGTTGCTCAGGCGTCGGCGTATAATTGCCCAAGTGGCGCACGACGATGCCGCTGGCAACATTGGCGAGCCTGACCGCATCGCGCGCCGACAAGCCGCCCGCCAGCCCTAAAGTGATGGTGGCGATGGCTGTATCGCCCGCGCCCACCGTATCATAGACATCGCTGACCCGCGGCGCTGGACAATTGTACGTCCGCCCGCTTTCGGCAAGGGTCGCCCCTTGCGCGCCGCGCGTGATGATGGTCGCCCGCTGGATGCCCAGTCGCTCGTGCAAGTCCAGCGCGCCCTGGCTGAAATCCGCATCGTCTCTCAGGTCGCGGTTCAGCGCTCGTCGGGCATCGTCAGCATTGCATTTGATGACATCCAGCCCGGCGAAGGTATCGAAATCGCCTTGTACATCGGCTGTCAATAGAACATCCTGCGCCGCGCAGACCTGCCGCAGCCGCCCGACAAGCGCGGGGGTCAGCAAGCCGCCATGATAATGGGATAGCAGCGCGACATCGACTGTGGCGATCTGCCCAGCTACCAAATTGCTGATTTGCGCTTCGGTCTCGGGGGGGATTTGCGCGCGCGTCAAGGTGTCTATACGCGCGATCTGCTGCGGGAAGCGCAAACCCATCTGCGCCAGGATGCGCGTCTTCACGGTGCTGGGGCGGCTCGCGCAGGTGATTAAGCCGCTATCGATACCGCCAGCCGCCAAGATGCCCCGCAAGCGTTGACCGGCTTCGTCCGCGCCAACCACGCCAATCAGGGTGGCTCGCCCGCCCAGCGAGATGATATTTGCCGCCGGGTTTGCCGCGCCGCCAGCGATATAGCGCCGCGATTCGAACTCCAGCACAGGCACGGGCGCTTCCCGGCTCATGCGCGTTGCCTTGCCGGTGATGTACTCATCCAGCGCCACATCGCCGATGACCAGCGCTTTTTTCCTCGCCAGGCGCGGAATACAGTCAGTCAGCGACTTGGGCATCCGGGTTTGCTCGCATTAACTTGTCCCTTGATATAGGCGCATCAGCCGCCCGCCAGACTGCGAAAACGAAACGTGGCAAGCGCAACATGCGCCGCAGCCGCCAAGGTTGCCGCAAGAGTCGATACAGCCATTCCAGGCCGCGCTCTCGCATCCAGCCGGGCGCGCGTGGCACATGACCCGCGATAAAGTCCAGCGAGCCACCAACGCCCATCGCCAGCGAAACTTGCAAACGTGGCAAATTGCGGGCGATCCATTTATCTTGCCGCGGCGCGCCATAAGCGACGAAAAGAATATCGGCGCGGCTGGCATTGACCCGCGCAACAATTTTATCTTCTTCTTCAGCGGCGGGGCTGCCGGCATAGCTGTCGGCAACCTGCAAGCCAGGGTTGTCTTTAATTAGGGTGGCAGCGGCTTGCTCGGCAACGCCTGGCGCAGCGCCTAACAAAAATATCCGCCAGCCTTTTTGCGCGGCGACTTGCGCGATACATGGCAAGCCGTCCGAGCCGGTTACCCGCTCTGGCAAGGTCAATCCCCTACGCCGACAAGCCCAAAGCAAGCCCACGCCATCCGGCAGGCACAGCGCCGCCCGCTGCAAAACGCCCCGAAATATCGGGTCGCCCTGCGCGATCATGATGAACTCCGGATTGACAGTGCAGACCTGGCGCGCCCCCGCCCCAACGTCTATCCAGCCAGCGATTTTGGCGAGCAGGTCGCCATAAGTAAGCGCATCGACCGGCACGCCTAACAATTTCAGCCTCGGGAAGGCATTGCGCTCGACCGATTGCTCGCTTGTCGGAGCCGGCTCGCGCCCAGCCAGCAGCTCCTGCGCCGCTACAAAAGCCTGCGTTGGGCGAATCAGCTTCATGCAGGTGCGGGCGGCACAGCCTTCACGCGCGCCGATTGCGCTCCCGATATAGCTGCAGGGGCTGCAAGCGACTCCGCTGCGCAGCGCCGCCGAAAGCCCATCGATTGCCCAAGGCTGCCAGGCATTTGCGTTGCTGGGACCAAACAGACTCAGCACCGGAGCGCCGACTGCCGCAGCCATGTGCATGACGCCGCTGTCCGCGCCCATGAAGAGGTCGGCATGGGCGATGACATCCGCCAGTTGCGGCAGGCTGGTCTTGCCAGTGAGGTTGATATGCGGGGCTGCCAGGGACTCGGCAAGCTCATCCCCGCGGTCTTCATGTTGCCCGACGACCACGATGCTCGCGGCGCATTTTTCCTGGAGCAGCCGCGCCAGCTCGGCAAACTGCCCGATACCCCAGCGTCGCGCCGGGCTATAACCGCCGCTGCCCGCATGGATGACCACCATGGGCGAGGGGAGCGAAGCGAGCAGCAAGTTCTGCGCCTCCCGCCGCACCTGCGCTGGACGGGGCTGGCTGCAAGCGCCCAGCAGCCCGACCAAATCCAGCCAGTATTGCGCTTGATGTCGCGCGCCGAAGCCCGCGTCAGGCAGCGAATCGCTGAGGAAAGCCGCCTTGCCATTCTGCAAGCCGATGATGCGCCTTGCCCCGCTGGCTCTGGCAAGCAGCCGAAACTTCCACAAGCCAGCGCGCAGGGTGAAATGGTGGAAGAACACCACCGTGTCGTAGCGTTTACGCGCGATTTGCAGCAGCAGGCGCAGGTTGTCCGGCGCGAACATGGCGCGCGTGGCGTTCTTGCCGGCGCGGACGAATGGCAAGGCTTCGTCCACCAGCCCAGCCGGCACGATTGGCAGCGCTTGCGCCGATGCCAGCAGGTCAATGCTCGCCTGGGGATGCGCTTCTCGCAAGGCAGCCATAGCCGGCGTCGTTAATACGAGATCGCCAATATCCGCCAATTGCGCCAGGAGGATTCGCTCGCCCATCATAAGCGCCGATTCTAGCGCGACCCGCCCAGCTCTGCGAAAGCATCCAGCACTTGCGCGGCTGCGCTTTCCCAGTTGAAGCGCTGCGCCCGCTTTTGTCCTTGCGCGCCGAGTTCGCTGCGCAGTTCGGCATCTTCGCTGATACGCCGCATGGCAGCCGCGATAGCGCGCGTATCCAGCGGATCGACCAGAATGCCGCAATCGCCGACCAGCTCGGGCAGGCTGGAGCTGCTGCTGGCGATGACCGGCGTGCCACAGTGCATCGCTTCGAGGACCGGGAAGCCGAAGCCTTCATGCAAACTGGGGAAAACCATAGCCAGCGCGCCAGCCAGGAGAGCGGCTTTATCTTCGCCTTCGATGTAGCCGGTGGATAGCAGGTTGCTCGCGCCGCGCAGCCAATTTTTATCAAAGAGCCAGCCACGTCCGCCCGCCAGCACGAGAGCCGTTTCTTTATCCGCGGTCGTCGCTTGCCAGTGTGAAAAGGCTTGCACGAGGCGCGAGATATTCTTGCGTGGCTGCAAGGTGCCCAAGAAGAGAAAATAGCGCTGCGGCAAGCGGTATTTCCTGCGCGCCGCCTGGATATGGGCTGGGCTTGTGGACAGCGGCGCAGCATCCACGCCGGGATAAATGATGCGGATATTGTGGCGCGACGTGCCATAGAAGCGCGTCAGGTCATTCGCGGTGGCTTGGCTGTCGGCTAGCACGATGTCCGCGCGCGCCTGGCTGTAGCGGGTGGTCATATTGAGATAGAAGCGCTGCCAGGTCGTGTGCGCGCCGGGGAAATACTTGTAGCCTAAGTCATGCGTCGTCACCATGGCTCTACCGGGGAATACAAATGGCAAGGTATGCGCCGGCACAAACAGAATGTCGTGATGCCGCCGCCAGAGCGCCGCCGCCAAACCCAGGTGCGTCCACAAACGGGGCAGGCGGATGACCACTTGCTCGACATAGTTGCAGTGATCAAAAAGCCCAGCTGCGGGACGATCCCGAAAGTACAGACGAAGCTGAAAAGGCTGCGCCAGGTTTTTGTTTGCCTGGATCAACGTTTGGATCAGGCGCAGGGCGTAGGTTTCGGTGCCAGTCGGCTGGGCGGCGGTAGCGCGGCTGGCGTCAATGGCGATGCGCAGGCTCACAAGCTGATGATGTGGCTGCCATCCCCATTCGGGAAGACATGCCGCGTATCAACGATCAGGCGGCTGTAACGGCGCACGGCTTTCCAATCAGTGGCGGAGTGGTCGGTAACGATGACGACGCAATGCGCGGCGCGCAGCAGTTCATTGCAGAATGGCTGGGAGCGCAGCGGAAAATCATTTTCCAGGCGCACTTGCGGCACATGCGGGTCATGATAACAGGCATCAGCGCCGCGTTGCCGCAACAGGCTGAGAATATCCAGCGCCGGGCTTTCGCGCACATCACCGACATCGCGCTTGTAGGCTACGCCCAAAACTACAATCCGCGAGCCGCGCACCGACCGCTCCTGATTGTTCAGCGCCGCGGTGATTTTGTCCAGCACATAATAGGGCATGGAGGTATTGATTTCGCTGGCCAGCTCGATGAAGCGCGCATTGTAATTCAATGTCTTCAGCTTCCAGCTCAAATAATGCGGGTCGACTGGGATGCAATGCCCGCCCAAGCCTGGTCCCGGATAAAAGGGCATATACCCGAAAGGTTTGCTGGCGGCGGCTTGGATGACCTCCCAGACATCAATGCCCAGCTTATCGCACATCAGCGCCATCTCATTGACCAAGCCGATATTCACCGCGCGGAAGGTATTTTCCAGCAATTTGACCATCTCGGCAGCGGTCGGCGAAGATACCAGCACAACGCGCTCGACAGCCGCCGCATAGAGGGCTTGGGCGACCTGGTTGCAGGCTGCTGTCATGCCGCCGACGACTTTGGGCGTGTTGCGCACAGTGAAATCACGATTGCCGGGGTCGATGCGCTCCGGCGAAAAAGCAATGAACACATCTTCGCCCAAGGTCAAATCGTCCCCGGCGATGCGCGGCACGATGATCTCTTCGGTGGTGCCCGGGTAGGTGGTGCTTTCCAACACGATGAGCATGCCCGGGCGGCGCACCTGGGCGATGGATTGCGCCGCCTGGTTGATGTAGGACATATCGGGGTCGCCGGTTTTGCGCAGCGGCGTCGGCACACAGATGCTGATGGCATCGACCGCCCGCAGTTCATTGTAGTTGCTGGTGGCGCGCAACCGACCCGCCGCGACCAAATCCGCCAGCCGCGCATCCGCCACATCGGCGATATAACTGCGCCCGGCATTCACCTGCGCCACTTTTTCCGCCGCCACATCCACACCCAGCACGGTGAAGCCGGCCTCGGCGAATTCGACCGCCAGCGGCAAGCCGACATAGCCCAAGCCGACGATTCCGATTTGGGCGGCGCGCGCCGTGAATTTTGCGAGTAGTTCGTCCTGATGATTCATTCTTGTCCAGCGCCTTTGCTGAGCCGGGACGATTATAATACGCGTCCAGCCAGCGCTACAGGTAGAAATCAACGGATGCCGCTGCGGGCGAAACTCTCCACAAACTGGCGTTGAAAGAGCAGAAACAAAATCACCAGTGGCGCGATGACGATGATCGTGCCTGCCATCAGCTGCCCATAAAATGCGCCCTGGTCGGTAGTTTTTATCAGCTTGTTCAGCCCGACAGTTAGCGGACGGATGGCTTCGGAGCGGGTGATGATAAAGGGCCAGAGGAACTCGTTCCAATGCGAGCTGAGCGAGACCAGCGCAAAAGCCACATAGGCGGGGATGGCATTGACGACATAGACATGGCGGATGACTTGTGCCAGGTTCGCGCCATCAATGCGCGCCGCCTCTTCCAGCTCGATAGGCACTTCGCGGAATGCCTGCCGCAGCAACAGCATGCCAAATGCCGAGCCCCAATAAGGCAGCATCAGCGCCAAATGGGTATCAAACAAACCCAGCAGGTTGATTGTGCGGAAGTTCTGCACCAGCAGCACGCCAGACGGGATCATCAACTGCAGCAATATCACCACCAGCAGCAAGTCACGCCCAATAAAACGCAGGCGCGCAAAAGCATAGGCAGCGCAAGTCACTGTGAAAAGCTGGACAAACAACGTGCCGCCCACAAAGATGAGGCTATTGAGATAATGCAAGCCCCAGGGCGCGATGTCCAAAGCGTGCTGATAGAGCGAGAGGGTGATTTCGCTGCCGAAGAAGATGCTGCCTTGGGTTACTGGCTCGTTCTCCGGGCGGATGCTGACCAGGATGGTAAAGACCAGCGGCAGCAGGAAAATAAGGCCAATCGCCCCGGTCAAGACGGCTGCGACAAATTGCGCGACTCCACCTTGGCGCTTCATCAGTCGTTCTCGCCGCGCTCAAAGAGCAGGAAATTGCCCAGCGTAAAGACCAGCACGACCGCAATCAAAACCAACGTCATGGCATTGACATAACCCCAGTTGCGGCGTTCAGCGATATTTTGGAAAATCAGATACAGTAGCAAGTTGGCGCTGTCGGCTGGACCGCCTTCGCCCAATGCTTGCAGCTGCTCGACGGTCTGGAAGGCGAATGTGAAAGAAATCACGCTGACGAAGAGCAGGGTGCGGCGCAGCAGCGGCAGTGTCAGCCACAGGAATTGCTGAAAGCCGCCAGCGCCGTCCAGCGATGCCGCCTCGTACAATTCGCGCGCGATATTCTGTAAGCCAGCCAGGAAGAAGATCATAAAATAGCCGGCTTGCTTCCATATATTGACGATGATAACCGAAAGCAGCACCAGGTTACGGTCGCCCAGCCAATTCAAACCCGGGTGCCCCAGGCTGCGCAGCGCCGCGTTCGCCAGTCCGATGCTGTCGCTGAAGATGAAAGACCAGATGCTAGCCGCGCCGATGAGCGGCAGCAACGCCGGGTAAAAGACCGCAAAGCGCCAGAGGCTCCGTAATCGCTGCTGGCGGTTCAATAGCAGCGCCAACAGCAAACCCAACGGTACCGCCACCAGCACTGTCGCCAGCGCGAAGACAATGGTATTGCGGAAACTACGCAGGAAGCGCTGCCCCATGTAGTGGCTGTCGTCGAAAATATCGGCGAAGTTCTGAGCGCCCACGAACTGCGGGGGCTTGCCAGCCGCGTTTAAGCCGCGCGCGGGTTTATAGAGGCTGTCATTGACTGTGTTGACGGCGGGCAGGACATTAAACATCAGCACCAGCGCGAGTGTCGGCATGATTAGCAGGTAGGGCAAGACGCGGGCAATCAGTCGCTCTCGCCATGCGCGGGGCGTCATAGAGGGGCTGCCTCGCCCAGCTCGCTCATATCCCCCATCCCCCGGCCCCTTG
>VXNO01000170.1 GCA_009840575.1 Chloroflexota bacterium
GAGAGGTGCCAGAGTGGTTGATTGGGGCCGCCTGCTAAGCGGTTGTACCTGTTAAAGGGTACCGCAGGTTCGAATCCTGTCCTCTCCGCCTTGTTTTGACCCGCCATATCTGAGGAGTAAACTCAAGTTGAAATGGACGAGTCAATGTCTCGCTCCTACGCAAAATCTCTGCGCCCTTTGTGTCTCAGTAAGACCAAGTAAATCGTGAGAATAGAATCTGTAGGGGCGAGCCTTGGCTCACCCCTACATTCATTCCTAAATTTCGCATTACTTTCTTGATTCTACTTCTGTGGTGAATGACTTGCGCCCGCGGAGCAATCGCTGAGGTTTCCTGACGCTGGGTGTGTACACAAATGTATGAACTTGGATACCATTGGTTCACATCATCTCTTGTCCGCTAATTTGCTGACGCGCGCTATGCGTCTACCCAGCGAAGGAGATTCCAAAATGAACCCGCGCCCGCGTCCCCGTTTGTTCGCATTGCTATGGCTGGTGGCTGGCTTGGGCGTCGTGCCCTTGTCAATCACGCTGCTCTACGCCGCTTTGGACGGCATTCGCTGGCTTGCCGAGTATGCTGCCGGCGCTCCGCTCTATGATTTATGGGGCGACAATTTCGCCTTGCTTACGGCGCTGGCTGGCGTGATATGCGGCTTCTGCGTGGGCGTCTTGCAGCAAGTGATCATATCGCGCGCCTGGCGGGTGAAGCTGGCTGGCTGGTGGCGCGCATCGACCCTCGGCGGGCTGCTCGGCGGCTTGTTTGTCTGGCTGCTGATCGAGATATTCGAATACCACGAGTTACTCTGGTCTATGGACTTAAGCCCCACGCAGTATTCCACCCTGCACTTCGCCTTGCCCATGCTGGCTGTGATCATGTGCCTGGCAACCTCGCAAGCGAGCAAGCTGCGGCGGCAGGTCTCTGTAGTCGGTGCCTGGCTGGCTGCGCACGCGCTGGCAGTCCTGCTGCCCCTGTTTTGCTCCTACTTGTTTTTCGAGCCGATTGATCCAGAGGCAATTTACACCATGACTCTCAGCGCGACCTGGTTCATGAGTCATTTTGTGCTCTTGACGATTTTTACTGGCGTCGTCATGCGGCGTATCGCATCGCGCGGCGCTTGGCGGCAGACTGCTAAACGCAAATCTGCGGGCATCGACCTGGCGTGATTATCGCTGGTTTGATGTCGGGCACTTCCGCCGATGGAATCGATATCGCCATCTGTTCAATACGCGGGCAGCCCGGCAGTTTGAGCGCCGAGCTCATCAGTGGCGCTACCTATCCCTATGCGCGGGACATGCGTGAGCGCATCCTGCTTTGCTGCGACCCCAGCCAGAGCAGCGCGCCAGCCATCACCAACCTGCATGTCGAGCTGGCGGAAGTTTTTGTCCAATGCCTGCTGCGACAGTTGGAAGTTGCGGGTATGGCGGCGGCTTCGGTCGACCTCATCGCCTCGCACGGGCAGACCATCTGGCATCATGTGTTGCCCACGGGCGGGGTGAGCGCATCGCTGCAAATCGGCGAAGCGGCTGTCATCGCCCAGCGCACGGGCATCACCACCCTCAGCAACTTCCGCGCCCGCGATATCGCCCTCGGCGGACAAGGCGCGCCATTGACCAGCTATGTCGATTGGCTGCTGCTGCGCCACCCCAGCCGCTGGCGAGCCATACAGAATATCGGCGGGATGGGCAATGTAACTTTTCTGCCGCCCTTGTCCGATGATGATTCTGAGCCAATCGCCTTTGATACCGGTCCTGGCAATGCGCTGCTGGATATGGCTGTCGCGCAACTTACGGCTGGCGCGCAGACCTATGACCGGGATGGCAAGCTGGCGGAGCAGGGCAGACTCAATGAAGAATGGCTGGACGAGCTACTGGCGCACCCCTATTACCAACGGGCTTACCCCAAAACGACGGGCCGCGAGACCTTTGGCAGCGCCGCGGCGCGTGAGATCGTGGCGGCGGCGCTGGCGCGCGGCTTGGACTCTGCGGACATCATCGCCACCTTGACCGCCTTGACCGCGTCCAATATCGCCGATGCCTACCAACGGTTCGCGCCCGCGCCGATTGCGGAAGTCATCCTGGGCGGCGGCGGACGGCGCAACCCCGTCATGGTGGGCATGTTGCGGCAATTGCTGCAGCCCGCGACCATCCTGACGCACGAAGACATCGGCATGGACAGCGATTTCAAAGAGGCGCTGGTCTTTGCTGTTCTGGCGCACGAAACCTGGCATGGGCGGACAGCCACTCTGCCCGCGCTGACCGGCGCCAAACAAGCCAGCTTGCTCGGACAAATCACGCCGGGCGACAATTATGCCGCTCTGCTGCGCGCGACCTGGCGCTCCTAACCGACCCGCTTGAGCCGCCCCGTGCGCTTGGCAAATTGCTCCGCCGCGCGGAACAAGCGCAAGCCAATCGGCAGCGCCACGACGCCAATGACTAGCAACGGCAGGATGTAAGCCCACAATTCGCTTAGCCCCGCGCCCTCCAGCACCGCCGCCCGCGTCCCCTCCAGCACAAAAGTAACCGGCGACACCACGGCGATGGCTTGCATCCAGTCCGGCAGCACCGTGATGGGATAATACACGCCCGAAATCAGCAGGAAGGACGCCACGACCACGCTGGTCATCTGCGCGCCACGTTCCGGGTAGAGCAGCGGCAAGATGCTGGCGACGATGCCGATGGCGATGAGCGACAGGCTGCCCGCCAGGATGACCGCGCCCGCGCCCAGCAGATTAGCGCCGGACAAGTCCAGCTCGAAAAATAAGGCCATGGCGATGCCGATCGCCAGCGTCGTAATCAAGCTGTAGATCAGCGAATAGCCAGTCTGCCCGACCAAATGCACCCAACGGCGCACAGGTGCCATCAAGGTATATTCAATCGTGCCTTCCCAACGCTCCCAGGCGATGACCTCGCTGGTGAGCATGAAGATATTCGATAGATAGCGCCAGACCAGTGTGCCGATGATGAGATACATGGTGAGGTATTGCACATCGAAGCCGGGCGCTGTGCCCGTCAGCGCTTCGGCACCCTGGGCGATGAAGACCACGGATAGTCCGCTGGTCAGCGAATAGAAGAACCACACCACCTCCCAGCCCCAGTAGCGCTTGGTCAGATGCCAGTTGCGCGCCATGAAGCCATAGGATTGCAGCAGCTCCAGGCGCAGGGAGGCGATGCCGCGGCGCAGCTTGCTTGGCAGGTTTCTACTCCCTCAGCTCCTCGCTGCTTCAATTGCGTCATGGTCGACCAGCTTCTCGCCTGTCAGACGCATGAAGACATCTTCCAATGTGGGCTGCTCGCCATTGCTGGCGATGCTGCGTTTAAGCGCGGCGGGGCTATCGGTGGCGACCAGCCGTCCCTCGTGGATCACCGCGACGCGGTCGCAGAGCAAATCGGCTTCTTCCATATCATGGGTGGTGATTAGAATTGTGGCATCGTGTGAATCCCGCAATTCTTCGATGAAGGCGCGCACCTCGCGTTTGGAGCGCGGGTCCAGCCCCGTGGTCGGCTCATCCAGCAGCAGCAGAATCGGCGAAGTCAAGAAGGCGCGGGCGATAGCGACTTTTTGCTGCATGCCGCGGCTCATTTCTTCCATCGGCTCTGTATAGGTAGGTCGTTTCAAACCCAGCCGCGCCAGGATTTCATAGGCTTTGACTTTGGCTTCCGCGCCAGTAACGCCGTAGAGCCGCGCGCCATAGAGCAGATTCTCCATCGGGCTGAGCTTCTTGAAGAAAGCCGCATCCACCGATACGCGGCTGATCATCTGCTTTGCGCCCATTTCGTCAGCGCGGATATCGACGCCAAAGATCTTCGCATTGCCACGGTCGGCGGTCAGTAAAGTGGATATCAGGCGGATTAAGGTGGACTTGCCCGAGCCATTTGGACCCAGCACACCGAAGATCTCGCCGCGTTCAATTCGAAAAGACACATGATCAACAGCCGCGACTGGCGCTTTTTCACCCTCGACGACGGCTGGCAACTCGCCCGGTTCCGGCAGTTCCACGCGCGCGCCCAGCAGCCGCTTCCAAAGGGGCGGTTGGGGCAGGTGGAAGAACTTGCTGATATTCTCGACGTCCAGCGCAGGATGCTCCGCTGGACGATGCCGCGTCGACACGATATTGACCTCGAAAGTAGGGGTTGGCTGCGCTGATTGTAGACGCTGTTTGCCCGCGCGGGAAGGCTGGATGGGATGTGATTATGTTTATTCACCACAGAGACGCAAAGGGCGCAGAGACAACCGTTACACTGGATAAGCCGCATTCTTTAGTCTATACTGATAGCTGGTTTGGCGAATTGATTTTGTGAGGCAGCGTGAGCGAGCATAGTCAGGTAGAGCTTCCCTTGCCATTGATGTATCTGCAGCCGGAAGACGATGTTGATTTCTCGATCACATCAGAGTTGATCGAGCCGGAGCTCAGCCGCACCGACCGGTCGATTGCGCGGCGCGCCAGCTTGCAGATTCTGTATGAATTGGATACGACCGACCATTCGCTCGCGGCGGTGATGGACACGCATTTCTCCGCATGCGCTGATTCCTGGCAAGTGCGCCCCGTCATCCGCCGGCTCGTGCAGGGCGTTTTGGGAAACAAGCTGGCTATTGATGCGATGCTGCAAGACTACGCGCCCGAGTTTCCTATTGATCAGGTAGCGGTCATCGACAGGAATATCCTGCGCATGGCCTTTTACGAACACCTCATGCAGGGGCGGCACACGCCCGTGCCTGTCATCGTCAACGAAGCGGTGCAGTTGGCGCGGCGCTTCGGCGCGGAGAATGCGCACAGCTTCGTGCATGGCGTCTTGGGCGCGCTCACAGCCGATACCGCGCAGGCAGCCCCGATTGCCGAGCCAGAGGCGGGCGGCGCATGAATATCCTGGGCGTCGGCGCGTGGGAGTTTGTGGCGATCCTGCTGATTATGCTAGTCTTCGCCGGCCCCAAGCGCATGATCCACTGGTCCTATGTGCTAGGGCAGCATGTCGCCAAGTTTCGCAAGATCTGGGCGGAAACAGTCGACATCGTGCAGAAAGAATTTGACGACGCCGGCGTCGGCATCCAACTGCCCAAAGAGCCGCCGACCCGCCAAAATCTCAACCGCAGCATCGCCGCCGCCGCCAAGCCGCTGACCCAGCCCCTGCAAGACTCGCTGGATGAAGTCAAAAAAGATATTGACGCCGTGCAGGAAGTCAGCGACGCCCTCAACCAGAAGCAGCCCAAAACCAAGCCATCGCCAAAGAAACTGGCTGAAATCGCTACTGCCAAACCCGCGCCGCCAGCCAAAGCCAGCCCGCCTGCCGTGCCTGAGCCGGTCAAAATGGGCAGTTGGAGTGGCGAGGCGGCCACAGCCGGCAATTCCAACGGCAGCGCGCCCGACCTGGGCAGTTGGTCGAGCGGAGGCGGGCAGGATTAGCCATGCCAGACGCCGCCGAGCTGCCGGAGATTGAAGATGGCCATGAACTGCGCATGGGCTTCTTTGAGCATCTGGACGAGCTGCGCCAGCGACTGACGCGGGCGGTGCTCTCGCTGGTGGTCGGCACAGTCATCGGCGTCTTCTTTACCGATCGCGTGCTGATGCTGCTGCAAGAACCTTACTGTAGCATCCCCACCGTCAACAACTGTGAACTGGTCATCCTCGACCCGACCGGCAACATCCTGATTTACTTCAAAGTCGCGCTGATGCTGGGCGGTATCTTGGCCATCCCCATGGTGACCTACCAGCTATTGATGTTTATCCTGCCCGGCTTGACGCGCAAAGAGAAGCGCTATGTCCTGCTGTCTATCCCGGCGACGACGGCGCTCTTCATCATCGGCGTTGTCTTTGCCTGGCGCATTTTGATGCCGCCGGCGCTGGGCTTCCTCAACGAGTTCCAGGCGCAGATCTTTGAGCCTGAGTGGACGGCGGATGGCTACATCAGTTTTGTAACATCGTTGCTGTTTTGGATGGGCGTGGCTTTCCAGACGCCGCTGATTTTCTTCGTGATATCGCTGCTGGGGCTGGTCAGCGCGGGCACGCTGGTGCGGCAATGGCGCATTGCTGTGGTGGGCGCTTCTATCGCGGCTGCCTTAATCACGCCGACCATCGACCCCGTGAATATGTTTCTGGTGATGGCACCGCTGCTGACCCTGTATGCGCTGAGCATCGTACTGGTTTATTTCGGACGCAAGCTGTCCGGCATCGACCGCGCGGATTGATACCGCCCCCTGCCTTCGCTAGTCGGCTGTGCTACAATCGCGCCGCTGCGCCAAGATGCCCCCGGAGAATCCCATGCCCAAGTTGATCTCGCCTTACGGAGGCGAGCTTGTCGACCTGCTTGTCCCGCGCGAGCAGTTGCTGCAAAAGACCGCCTATGCCAATACGTTGCCCTCGATCCAGGTAAGCCCGCGCGTCGTCTGCGACCTGGAGCTGCTGGCGGTTGGCGCTTTTTCGCCTTTGCGCGGCTTCATGAACGAAGCTGATTTTCGCAGCGTGCTGGAGACCATGCGCCTGGCGGATGGCAGGCTCTTCCCCATGCCCATCACGTTGCCGGTCGAGCCGAATCCCGAATGGCAGCCGGGCAAAGCTATCGCCCTGCGCGACAGCCGCAACAACCTGCTGGCAATCCAGCATATTGAAGAGGTATATGCCTGGGATCTGGAGGCGACAGCGGCAAAAATTTTCGGCAAGTATGATACTCGCCACCCTATCATCGCCGAAATGCACCGCTGGGGCAGCTGCAACATCAGCGGATGCCTGGAAGTCTTGCAGATGCCGCCGCATTTGGATTTCGCTGAGTTGCGCCGCAGCCCCGCCCAGACGCGCGCCGAATTAGAGAGTTATGGCTACCCTAATGTCGTGGCTTTCCAGACACGCAACCCACTACACCGCGTGCACGAAGCGCTGACCAAGCGCGCCGCCGCCACTGTTGATGGCGTGCTGCTGCTGCACCCGGTCGTAGGTATGACCCAACCCGGCGATGTCGACCATTATACGCGCGTGCGAGTCTACAAGACGCTCATTGATACCTACTACCAAGCCGACCGCAGCTTGCTTTCGCTGCTGCCGCTGGCTATGCGCATGGGCGGACCGCGCGAAGCCGTCTGGCATGCCATCATCCGCCGCAACTATGGCGCAAATTATTTCATTGTCGGGCGCGACCATGCCGGACCAGGCAAGGACTCCAGCGGCAAGCCATTTTATGGTCCTTACGATGCCCAGGATTTGCTGGCGCGGCACTCCCAAGAAATCGGCGTGGAAGCCCTGCCCTTCGCCGAGATGGTCTACCTGGAAGACGAAGACCGCTATGAAGAGCGCGCAAAGCTGCCGGAGGGCGCGCGCACCCGCATAATCTCTGGTACACAGGTGCGCGAAGAATACCTGGAGGCGGGCATCCCCCTGCCAGCCTGGTTTTCCCGCCCGGAAGTCGCCGACATCCTGGCGCAGAGTTATCCGCCGCGCCATCGCCGTGGTCTCTGCCTGTGGTTCACCGGCTTGAGCGGCTCAGGCAAATCCACCACAGCCGAGCGCATCCTCAATTTGCTGCTGGAAGCGGGGCGCAATGTTACCTTGCTGGATGGCGATGTCGTGCGCACGCACCTATCGAAAGGGCTGGGCTTCAGCAAAGCCGACCGCGATACCAACATCCGGCGCATCGGCTATGTAGCCAGCGAAATTGTGCGGCACGGCGGGCTGGTCATCTGCGCCGCCATCAGCCCCTACCGCGCCACCCGCCAGGACGTGCGCAACCTGGTCGGCGCGGGTTTTATGGAGATTCACATGGCGACGCCGCTGGAATTCGTCGAGGCGCACGATATCAAGGGATTGTACGCCAAAGCGCGGCGCGGTGAAATAAAAGGCTTCACAGGCATAGATGACCCCTACGAGCCGCCGCTGAACCCCGAGTTCACCTTGACCGCCGTCGGCACCACCGCCGCCGACAATGCCCGCCTGGTCATCGACAGGTTGATCGAGCTAGGCTACATCCTGCCGCGTTGAGTCTGCCTGCCAAACGCGCCGGAAAGCCGCCTTTTCGATCTCGACGAAGCCCAGCACCAGCAAGCCAGCCAAGACCGCCACGAGGATATGGCTGGCATCCAGCGCGGCGGTATCAAAGAACGGTTGAAAGAAGGGCACATAAACCACCACCAACTGAAAGATGAAGGTCGAAAGCACCGCCCAAAACATCAGCGCATTGCCTTTGAAGTGGGTTTGCCAAAAGGCGCTGCTATCGCCAGCGCGGATCGCCATGATCTGGAACATCTGCGTAAATGCCAGCGCGGTGAAGGCGATGCTGCGGGGGATGCGCTCCGCCTGGCTCAGCAGATGCTTGCCTGGCTCTTCGCCCAGCAACGCGGAGATTAGCGCCGCCACAATCAGGATGATGACCATGATGTCGGTGAATTGCGCCAGGATTAGCTGCGCCCAATTGACGCCTTGGTCGCTGGGCAAAGCGTTGCTGCCATGCGTTTCCAGGCGCGCGGTTATTTCTTCAGGCGGCAAACCCAACGATTTGTCGGTGCCGAGTTGCCGCAGCGCCGCGCTGACGGTCTGCCGATAACCTTCCACTTTTTCCGATTGTTGTTCCATAAGGCTGGCTTAAGTCTCGCCTTGGCACTTGCTACTGCACTATTAGGAGACTAGCGCATTTTATCCCTTCGCTCCCCCTCCCCCAAAAGTCAGGGGCAGGCAAAGCAGGCACGCGCTATTGCAATATCATTGATTCCGTTCTACTGTTTCAAAAGAATAGCCAGCCCGTTGTACGAGCCGCCAGCATGAAAACAATTGACCTGCGTAGCGACACCGTCTCGCACCCCACCTCAGCCATGCGCGAGGCGATGGCGCGGGCGGTCCTTGGTGACGATGTCTATCACGATGACCCGACAGTCAACCAACTGGAGGCGGACGCGGCGGCGCTGTTTGGCAAGCAAGCAGCTGTCTTCGTGAGTAGCGGCACACAAGGCAATCTCTGCGCTCTGCTGGCGCATTGCGGACGCGGCGAATCCATCCTAGTCGGCGATACTTCGCATATCTTCCGCTATGAGCAGGGCGGCATGGCGCAATTGGGCGGCATCGTCCCGCAGCCAGTCCCAGTACAAAGGAATGGCGCATTGCGCCTGGATGACCTGCAAGCCGCCATCAGCCCTGACGATGAACACATGGCGAAAACCAGCCTGGTGACGATAGAAAATACCCACAATGCCGCCGGTGGCATCCCCCTGTCAGTCGAATACACGGCGCAGGTGGCGGACTTCGCGCGCAGCAACGGTCTGCGCTTTCATATTGATGGCGCGCGCATCTTCAACGCCGCGGCGGCGTATGCTGTCGAGCCGAAGGCGCTGGCGGAAGGCGCGGACTCGCTGACCTTCTGCTTGTCAAAAGGGCTGTGCGCGCCGGTCGGTTCGCTGCTGGTGGGCGATGCCGCGTTCATAAAACGAGCTCGCCGCGCGCGCAAAGTCTTGGGCGGGGGGATGCGCCAGGCGGGTATCCTGGCTGCGGCTGGTTTGATCGCCCTGCACGAGATGCGCCTGCGCCTGCATGAAGACCATAGCAACGCTCAATTGCTAGCGGAAGGCTTGAGCGAAATCCCCGGTGTGACGATACAAAGCCAACGCACCAACTTTGTTTATTTTTCGCTGACTGCTGTGGCGGGGCTGTCTGCGCAGGAATTTGCGAAGGCTTTGCGGGAAGATTATCAGATTTTGATTTCGCCTTATGGTGGTGAACAAGGTTTATTCCGTTTGCGCACCCATTATTGGATCGACCGGACGGCGATTGACAAAGTCATCATGGCAGTGGGCGCGCTCTTGTCATGATGCCTGAAGCACCCTTTGACCCGCTGCAGCACCGGCGCGGCGAAGATGATGTAGAGACGAGCGAAGCGCCGCCTGCAAGCCAGCCGCCACCGCGTACCCGCACCGCCGTCCGCATCCAGCAGCGCGGCACGACCGACCCCTTCTTTGGCTTCCTCATCGCCGCCGGTTTGAGCATCGGCTTGACGCCCCTGCTGCCAGAAAGCGTCGAATTTCGCTATGCGCTGGCTTGGGGGGCGCTGGCTGGCGTGAGCGTCTTGAGCTGGCTGCTAGGCAATATGGAGCGCATCAACCAGGAGAACCCGGACGACATCGGCTGGGGCATCCTCTTTGGCGGCTTGCTGGGCATTTTGTGCCTGGTTTTTCTCAATGATGCTGTTCTCGCGCCAGCCGCCGACCGCCTCTTCCCCGCGATGTCGCCCGGCAGCCTGCTGGCATTCTTGGTCTTCGTCATGCCCTTGGCGGAGACGCTCTTCTTCCGCGGCTTGCTGCAAGGGCAACTGGCATTTTGGATCGTCGGCTTGCTGGCCACGCTTTGGAATATCCTGCTCTTCTTCCCGGTGATGTGGGAAGCGGTGACTGTGTTGCCGGCGGTATCGGCGGTGATTATCGTGCTGCTCTTGATGATGAACTGGCTCTATGTCTATGTGCGCGCCCGCAAGGGGCTGGCTGCTGCCTGGATGTGCCAGATCGTCGCCAACCTGATTATCTTTTATGTGCCGTCGCTCTAGGGCAATTATTCCGCCAGGTGTTCCAGCGGGTCAGGCTTGGGCAGCGGTTTGACGAAGCCCGCCAGGAACACGACCAACAGCCCCGACAAAAAGCCGCCGATATGCGCCCAGTGCGCGACGTCCGTTTCGACGCCGACCCAGCCCACCTGCTGCAAGATATCCATCAGCAGCCAATAGCCCAGGAACAGGTAAGCCGGCAGGTTAAGCGACCACACAAAGGGGCGGAAGAAGCCCAGCATAGTCTTGACCTTGGCAGCGGGTTTGATGACCAGGAAGCCGCCCATCACCCCAGCTACCGCGCCGCTCGCGCCGATGACCAGCCCGGTATCCGTCAGGCTGCAGGTCGGGTTGCCCAAGGCGATATGCGCCAGCGTCGCCAAACAGCCAAAGCCGAAATACGCCAGGACAAACTTCACGCTGCCGAGATAGCGCTCGACCATGCCGCCGAACAAATACAGGAACCACATATTCGCCAGCACATGGGCGAAGCTGCTGTGCAAAAACAAACTGCGGAAGCTGTCCAATGTTGTAGTCAGCAACGATTGTTCGCCGATCTTGCAGACTTCCAGCCCATAGTTGCGCAGCGCTTCCAGCAAGAAGCCATCGCCACGCGCATCCACTGAAAGCTCCCACATGAACACCAGCAGGTTGATGGCGATGAGCGCCAGCGCCGCTTTGGGGATTGTCTTTTCACGCCCTAGGACTGCCAAAGGAAACATCGCAGACCCCTCTGGTTGCTTAATTGCCTATACGATAGCACGGCGCTGCGGTTTCGCGCAAGTTTGCTAACGCGCTCGTGGCGGCGCGATGTAGAAGGACAACAGGAAGATCAGCGCCAGCCCGCTGATGAAGCCGCCGACATGCCCCCAATGCACATTGATGCGCGGCGCGACCGAACCAACCTGGTAAAAGAATTGCAAGAAAAACCAATAAATCAGATACACCCAGGCCGGCACATTCACATCGTATTTGAAGACCGACAGGATGATGATTTTGGATTTGATGCGCGCCGTGGGGAACAAGAACAAAAATGCGCCGATAATACCGGAAATCGCCCCGCTCGAGCCGACCATGATCTGCGGCTCCGGGCAGCCGCCCGCGCCAAAGAAGACCTGCCCAAGATGCCCGCCAAAGCCAACCAGCAGATAAAATGCCAGGAAGCGCAGCCGCCCCAGGTGCTCTTCAATGCGCGAGCCAAAGACATAAAAGATGATCAGATTAGAGGTCAGGTGCACGAAGCTCATGTGCAGGAAAATGCTGCGCGCGCCATCCAGCAAGGTCTCGGCGAGCGGCTGCCCGCGCACCGCGCAGACATCCAGCGCATAATGGCGATAGACCTCTTCCAGCGGCAGCCCGCCCAGGAATGCGTAGGCGACGATGAGGGCGAATGCGGCGACATTGCCGACCGTGACAAAGAAAGCCACATACGGTCGGAATGCTGTTGTGCCAACGATTTTATAAGGGATCATCTCGCCAGGCTCTTGGCATCATACAGCCAAGCCTAGCGCATTTGTATGCAGCGAGGCAAATCCGCCTAGCGCTCGTCCATAGGCAGCCAGGTCAGACCGCGCGGACCTACATAATTGGCTTTGGGGCGGATAAGGCGGCCGCCCATCTGCGCGATGACATGCGCCGACCAGCCGGCGATGCGCGCCAAGGCAAAGAGCGGCGTGAACATATCGACATCCAGGTCGAGCGTATACAGGGCGATGGCGCTGTAATAATCGACATTGGGGAAGAGCTTGCGCTGGATGAAGTAGTCATCGGCGCGGGCGGCATCAGCCAGCTTGGCGGCAATATCGAACCATTTGCGGTTGCCGCTGCTATCGGCTAGCGCTTCAGCCTGTCGCTTGAGGATGGCGGCGCGCGGGTCGGGCGCTTTATAGACGCGGTGGCCGATGCCCATGATGCGCCGCTTGCCCGATTTGATATTCGCCTCGAACCAAGGCAGGACATTGTCCACCTCGCCGATTTCCAGGAACATATTCATAGCCGCGGAATTGGCACCACCATGCGCAGGACCTTTCAACGCGCCGATGCCCGCCACAATCGCGCTGTGCATGTCCGAGCCAGTCGCGGTTACCACGCGCGCCGCGAAAGTGCTGGCGTTCATGCCGTGCTCCGCCAGCAGCACCAGGTAGGAATCCAGCGCGGCGCTGGCGGTCGCGGACGGCTCTTCGCCGCTTTTCATATACAGGAAGTTCTGCGCGACGCCCAGGTCACCGCGAGGGCTTATCGGCTCAAGCCCGCGGATGATGCGCATCCAGGCGGCGCAGATGGTCATGATCTGCCCGGTCAGGCACAATGCCTTGCGCGCGGCTACTTCTTTGTCGAGCAGGTTTTCCGCATCGGGGTCAAAAGCCGACAGCATAGAAACAGCAGTGCGCAGGGCAGCCATGCCTGGCGTCGCTTTGGGCAAGGACTGCAACATACGGATGACAGCCTCGTCAATGGCGGCATTGGCGGCGATGGTCGCGCGCAGCTCTTCATATTCCTGTCGATTGGGCAGCCGCGAATGAAAGAGCAGGAAAAGCGCTTCTTCAAATGTGGCGTTCTCGGCGAGGTCTTCGATTTTGTAGCCGCTGTAAATCAGCTCGCCTACACTGCCGTCTACAAAGCTGGTTGTGATATCGGCAACGGCGATGCCTTCCAAGCCACCTTGATTCGCCATCTGCACATTCTCCTCGCCTGCCGCATCGGTCAAAACACAATGCGCGCTAGTATAGCACCCGCCAGGCGGTCGGACAATTATGGATAACCAGGTGTTGCCAGACTGCTTTTTTCTTGCTAGGCTAAGCGGCATGAACAAAAGCCAGACATTTACGGATACCAGGCAAACAAGGCAGAGCAACCATGAGCAGAATCTACCTGAGCGAAGCCCAAAAGCAGCGCATATTCCACCAGCTGGAGCAGGCGTATCCAGAGGAGGCCGCTGGTTTTCTGCTGGGGCACATGGTCGAGGGATACATAGCCGGCGCGGATGTTGTCATTGATGAGGTTGTCCCCGTGGACAATGTTAGCGATGCTGGCAAAAAACGCCGCCATTTTGTGATTAAGCCACAAGACTGGATGCGCCTCGAGGACCAGGCAGATGCGAGCGGACTGCGGCTGATTGGCTGTTATCACAGTCACCCCGACGCGCCGGCTACCCCCTCCGCCTTTGACCGCGAACATTCGTATCCGGACTTCCTCTATATCATCGTTGCGGTCAAAAAAGGGCGGGCGACCGATATGCGCTCCTATGAGCTAGGCCGCGAAGGCTCGCACAAGCACATCACGGCGGTTGTGAGTGACGAAGCCTGGCAAGAAATCATGAGTTGGGACCACGTTCAATAGAAAACTAGGAGAACCTCATGGCAAGCATCCGCATCCCCACGCCTCTGCGCGCTTTCACCCATGGCAAGGACCGAGTCGAAGTCGTTGGCAGCACAGTCGGCGAAGCGCTTTCCAACCTGGTGGAACGGCATCCCGACCTGCGCGCGCACTTGTTCAACGATGCGGACCTGCGCAGTTTTGTCAATATCTTTCTGGGTGATGAAGATATCCGCTTCTTGCAGGGCTTGGATACCGAGATCGCCAGCGGCGACAGCCTGCGCATCGTCCCCAGTATCGCCGGTGGGCTAGGTTAAAGGCAGGGAGCGCTACCATGTCAGCATTGCATGAGCGGCTCGCCGAGTTGAGCCATGACGAAGTCAAACGTTACAGCCGCCATGTCATCATGCCCGAGGTGGGCATGGCTGGGCAGCGCCGCTTGAAGGCGTCCAATGTCTTGTTGATTGGCACGGGCGGCTTGGGCAGCCCGCTGGCGCTGTACCTGGCTGCGGCTGGCATCGGGCGCATCGGCTTAGTCGATTATGATGTCGTCGATTTTACCAACTTGCAGCGACAGGTGATTCACGGCGTCAGCACAGTCGGCATGTCCAAGCTGGAGAGCGCCGCCGCCCGCATGGTCGACCTCAATCCCGATATCGAAGTCGTCAAGTATAACGAGCCGCTGACCTCGGACAACGCCCTGCGCATCTTCGGCGAAAATTGGGATGTCGTCATCGATGGCACCGACAACTTCCCCACCCGCTACCTGGTCAACGATGCCTGTGTGAAGCTAGGCGTGCCCAATGTCTATGGCAGCATCTTCCGCTTCGAAGGGCAGTTGAGCGTATTTTACGGCGAGCGAGGTCCTTGCTATCGCTGCATGTTCCCTGAGCCGCCGCCGCCGGGCCTCGTGCCCAGCTGCGCGGAAGGTGGCGTCTTGGGCATCTTGCCAGGCACCATTGGCACCCTGCAAGCGACCGAAGCCATCAAGCTGCTGCTGGGGGTGGGTGAGCCGATGATCGGGCGCATGTTGCTTTATGACGCGCTGGAGATGAGCTTTCAGACAATCAAGCTGCGCAAAGACCCTGCCTGCCCGGTTTGCGGCATCGCCAAGCGGGACATTGAACTGATCGACTACGAGCAATTCTGCGGCATGCCGGCGCACGACCACAGCGAGTTCAGCGCCGTCGATGATAGCGCCGACTTGGATATTCAGACCGTCACTGTGCAGGATGTACGCGCGGCGCTGGAAAATGGCGCGGAAGTGGTGGTCATCGATGTGCGCGACCCGCACGAATGGGATATCAGCGCCATCGAAGGCACACTGCGCATCCCCAAGCCCGATATCCAACTGGCGAAGAACAGCATCCAAGCCGGGCGTAAATTATGGAAAGAGACGGCCTTGGGGCAGATCCCGCGCGACAAGACCCTGTATGTGCATTGCCGCAGCGGGGTGCGCAGCGCCGATAGCATCGCCTACCTCTCCGAAGTCGGCTACGACCTGGACAAGATGTACAATGTAACCGGCGGCATCCTGGCCTGGGCAGACGAGATCGACCCGGAGATGGCGAAGTATTAGCGGAATCTCCAGGACAATCGCCAAACACAGAAGCACAGAGGGCACAGAAGTAAAACCAGGTTAGTTGTGCGAATACATCCCTGGCCCCTTGCCCCCAGAACGAGGGAAGGGGAGCTAGTTGAGCGCGGATTTGAGCATAAATTGCAGCAGCTTGCCTCAGCATTCTCTCGATTCAAGCCAATTCGCTGCGAGGTTAAAGCCTCCGCCCTCATTTTTGGGGGCGGGGGGCTATGCGCGCCAAAACTTGCCCCTCCTCAGTGACGCATCGGGGCAACAGGGATTGAGCGGGCGATACCAACATCGCCCCTAGGACTTCTGAGGCGAGGCGGCGCGCTTAGCTCATCAACCGCTGCATAACACCATCCAGCGCTGACTTCGGTGGGCGCAGGTCGCTTGCGCGCAGTTGTGCCAGCGGCGTCGCCACCAGTTCTTCGGTCTGCGCCAGCGTCGGGCGCGGTTCTTCGTAGTAGATCAGCCCGGTTGAGAAGATCTGCTCGCGCATGGACCTTTCCAGCACATCAATTGCCATGCGGCGGTTGCGCGGGTCGTGGTCATTTTCCAGCTTCTTCAAGCGGATGAAGCTGCCATCGTGCATCTCTACATCGATGATATCGCCTTCTTCATAGTCGCCGACGGTGATTTCTTCTTGGGCATGCACATAATCGGGCGCGAGGATTTGAATCTCGTGCAGCGGGATCTCGTTGTCCTTGCCGTAGGGGTAGCTCTTGGTCGAGGTTTCGGCATTGTTGAAGGTAACGCAGGGGCTGATGATATCCAGCAGCGCCGTGCCAGGATGCCGCACAGCCGCTTGCAGCAGCGCCTGCACCTGCTTGGCATCGCCACTGAAGCTGCGCGCGACGAAGGTGCAGCCGGCGATGACCGCTTCCAGCGCCAGGTCGATGGGTGGCATGTGGTTCGTCCCGTAATACTTCAGGAATTGCCCTTCGTCCGCCGTCGCCGAGAATTGCCCTTTGGTTAAGCCGTAGACGCCGTTGTTCTCGATGATGTAGACAAAAGGCACATTGCGGCGGATGACATGCTTGAACTGTCCCATGCCGATGCTGCCGGTATCGCCATCGCCGCTGACCGCGATGCAAGCCAGGTCAGTATTCGCCAGCAGCGCGCCCGTAACCACCGACGGCATGCGTCCATGCAGCGCGTTGAAGCCGTGCGAGCCGCCCAGGAAATAAGCCGGCGTCTTGCTAGAACAGCCGATACCGCTGACCTTGATAATCTTGTGCTGCTCCAAGCCCAGCTCATAAGCCATGGTGATGAGCTGGTTGGAGATCGAGTCGTGCCCGCAGCCGGGGCAGAGCGTGCTGGGTTTGCCGCGATATTCGGTTCGTTTCAAGCCCAATTGGTTTACGCGTGGCGGCATGGTTAACCCTCCTGTTCGATGAGGTTCTGGTAAATCCAGCTTGGCGTCATCGGCAAGCCATCGCCCAGCGCCAAGGGACGGACATGCGAGATATTTTCGGGATGTTCCAAGCGGATGAGCTGTGTCAACTGCCCATCAAAGTTATTTTCGATGACGAAGATGCTCTTGTGTGCATCGATGAAATCGCTGACGGAAGCCGCTAGCGGCAGCGCCAGCACGCGCAGGTAGTTGGTCGGGATGCCTTCGTTTTCCAGCCAGTCGCGCGCTTCACGGATGGCGTCGTCGTTGGTGCCGAAGCTGATAATGCCGATGTCGGCTTCGCGCCTATCGTCGATGATTGGCTGGGGCAGCAGGGCGCGCGCTGTTTCCATCTTCAGGCGCAGGCGCCGCATATTCTCGATCCAGTCGTCGCTGCGCTCGCTGTAGGTCGCCATCTCATCGTGGCCCGTCCCGCGCGCGAAGTAGGCGGCGAAAGGATGCGCCGTGCCCGGCACAGTCCGATAGGGGATGCCATCGCCATCGACATCCATGTAGCGTCCCCACTTGCCGTGCTCGTCGATGAAGCTGCGCAGAGTATGCTCATCCAGCCGCTTGCCGCGATCCATCGCTTGGTCGGGGTAGTCGAATGGCTCGCTGAGCCAGTTGTTCATGCCCAGGTCGAGGTCGCTAATAACAAAGACCGGGCTTTGCAGCGCCTCGGCGATATCAAAGGAGCGCCAGCCGAATTCAAAGGCCTCTTGCAGGTTGCCCGGCAGCAGGCAAATCTGCCGGCTGTCGCCATGCCCAAGGAAATGCGTGAAGAGCAGGTCGCCTTGGCTGGTGCGCGTGGGCAAGCCCGTGCTTGGACCCATGCGGGTGATATTCCAAAACACAGTCGGTATCTCGGCGAAATAAGCCAAGCCGGCGAACTCGGCCATCAGGCTGATGCCGGGACCGCTGGTGCTGGTCAAGGCGCGCGCGCCCGCCCAGCCCGCGCCGGTGATGATGCCCGCCGCCGCCAGCTCATCTTCGGCTTGCACGATAGCGATGGTATTTTCGCCGGCGTCGTTTTGGCGCAGGTTGCGGAAGCCGATGATGCCATCGACAAAGCTGGTCGAGGGCGTGATGGGGTACCAAGCCACGACATTGACGCCACCGAAAACTGCGCCCAGCGCGCCCGCGTCATTGCCCGTCATCATGATCTTGCCCTGTGTGCCATCCATGTGTTCAAACCGGAAGGGGTCGCTCTTGAGGATGTTCTCCGCTGTCCAGTCATAGGCCAGCTTGATGACGTCGTGGTTCATCCTGGCGGGTTTCTCGCGCCCCTTAAAATTGTCCAGCAGCACTTGATAAATCAAGCCCAGCGGGATATCGAAGAGCTGGGCCACAGCGCCGACATAAGTCATATTCTCCACCAGCTTGCGGAATGCCGATGGCACAGTCGCTTGCCGCATCAGCTTGGTAACGGGGATGACATAATAGGAAATGTCATCGCGCTGGCGGATGATGCGGGCGATCTTATCGGTGGTGATGCAGACACCGCCCGGCGGCAGGTTCAGCACATCTTCGGGCGCGGTTTCGTTGTTGTAAGCGACCACGACCTCGGTGATTTCCTTGCGCGCCGTATAGCCGTCTTTGCTGGCGCGAATCGTATACCAGGTCGGCAAACCCTTGATATTGGAAGGGAAGAGGTTCTTGCCGTTGACCGGGATGCCCATGCGAAAGAGCGACTTCACCAGCACATTGTTGGATGTCTGGCTGCCCGAGCCATTTTTTGTCGCCACCGAAAAAGCGAAGTCGTTGATTATCGGCGCGCGCTTGTCTAGCTTGCTTTGGATTTCTGCCTGGATTGCCATGAGGGTTACGCAGAAAGTTGCGTCTCACTCCTTTCGCAAAGGTGGTTACGAGTTGTTTCTTGACGTCGCCGGGACGCCACTTTCCTTTTGCCACGCGGCTGGCTCGCGCTCGTGCCAAAGCAGCCGCGTATGTTCAATAAATGCCTGCCGCGCAAAGTCAAATTCACCGGCGCGGATGAGCTGCAAGATGCGCGCGTGATAATCCCAAACGCGCCGCAGATAGCCATAATCCATATAGCGATTGACACCCACTTCTTCGTACAAATCCCAATAGGCTTCCAATATGCCCAGCACAAAGGCGTTGTCCAGATGCTTAAAAACGCCCAGATGAAAGCGGCGATGCTCGCGGTTGGGGATGTGAATAGGCGGTGAATCCAGCTTTTGGTTGGCGCTTTCGATGCAGGCTTGCATGTCCGCCAGGTCGCTGGCGCTGAGCAAAGCGCAGGCTTCGTTCCAATAGGCGGCTTCGACATGGTTGCGCAGCGAGGCGAAGGATTCAAAGCGCTCGCCACAAGCCAGCGCATACAGCGCGCTCAAGCGAACCGCCGGCGTGAAATTGTAGTTTTTTACACGGGTGCCCCGCTTGGAGCGCACCTCCACCCAGCCCAGCGCCCGCGCCACTTCCAGTTGCTCGCGCACCTTGTTGGCGCTCATATCCAGGTGATTGTCATGGGTCAGTTCCTGGATAGACGGCAGCCGGTCGCCTGGCTGGTAGCCGCGTCGCACGATGTAATTCAGGAAATCCGAGCCAAGGTTGATATCGATCATTGATAGGATAAATTGGTTGAATGGACTATGCTTATCAATTGTATCATTTGATTCTACGTGTATCAAGCGTTAGTTCACTGCCCCGGGCAATCGCTCAAAAATATATTTGCCACAGAGGCAGGGGGTTTGGTGTGGGGGCGAGGTCTTGACTCGCCTGCAAATCACCTTCAGCCCAAGCGCAACTTTCTCATGCGCTCCGCCGCGCGCTCCAGTGTTTCATCGCTCTTGCAAAAGGCAAAGCGCACGTGGTTCTCGGCGTGGTGGCGGTGGCGCGCGCTGAAAAAAGCCGAGGGCGGGATAGTCGCCACGCCGATTTCTTGGATCAGATGCTTGCAGAACTCGACATCGTCCCCATCAAACACAGCCGAGAAATCGCCCATGATGAAATAAGTGCCTTCGGGCTGCATGGCGCTCATGCCGGCGGCGTCCAGTACCTGCATAACCAGGTCGCGCTTGCGACTGTAGAGCGCCTGGTATTCTTCGTAATAGCCACTGCCCAACGTGAAGGCGTAGGCTGTCGCCACCTGCGTCGGATGATTGGTGGCGAAGGTTACGAACTGGTGCGAACGCCACACGCCGGTTATCAATTCTGGCGCGCCATATACCCAGCCGATCTTCCAGCCAGTCATGCCGAAGGTTTTGCCCGCGCTGCCGATGGTCACTGTGCGCTCAAACATGCCCGGCAGCGAGGCGATGGCGATGTGCTGATGCCCCTCGAAGTAGAGATGCTCGTAGACTTCGTCGGAAATGACGATGACATCGTGCTGAATGCACAGGTCAGCCAGCAGCTGCAGCTCGGCGCGGGTATAGACTCGCCCGGACGGATTATTGGGCGTATTGAGGATGAGCGCGCGGGTATTGTCATTGAAAGCGGCGCGCAGCTCTTGTTCGTCAAGTGTCCAGTTGGGCGGGTGCATCGGCACATAGACCGGTACGCCGCCCGCCATCTGTATGCCCGGCACATAGCTGTCATAATAAGGCTCAATGACAATGACTTCATCGCCAGGGTCAACCAAGCCCATGATCGAGCAGAAGACGCCTTGGGTGGCACCGGCAGTCACGATGACTCCGCTGGCGGGGTCGACTGTCAGCCCATAAAATACCTCGGCATGGCGGGCGACGCCTTCACGCAAGGCGGGCAAACCCGGGCTGGGCGCGTATTGATTGACCAAGTCGCTGCGCAGAGCCGCGACCGCCGCGTCAATGATGGCTTGCGGGCCATCGAAGTCGGGTCGTCCCTGCCCCAGGTTGACGGCATTGTACCGCGCAGCCAACTGGTTGATCTCTGTAAATATCGTCGTGCCAAAAGGCGCGACGCGCTGGGCAAAGGTCGGCATAGTTCCCGCCTCGTTATGCTTTGAAAACTATCGCAACACTATAGCACAAGCTCGCCCTGCGCCCTAGCCGCCCGTTGTTGCTCCATCCTGCAGCGCCGCAGCCGCCAATGCCTTGCCGCGCTGGAATTGGGGTATATCATCGCGCGCCTTGACGAAGCGGAAGTAGAACCGCCGCCCTGCCTGCAATTCGCGCAATGCCCGCCAGTGCCGCTGGTGTTTGACTGGCTTGCCATCACGTGTTCGCCAGCCGCGCGCCTGCCAGCCCGCCAGCCACAAGCTCATGCCTTTTGCCAGGTATTCCTGCGCCGTAAAAAGGGTCGCGTCAGCATCGGCGGGCAAGCTGCGCAGCGCCGCAATCGCGCTAATTAAGCTGCCTTCCAGCTCGCTGGTGTCCGCCAGGCAGCCATTCATTTCGCGCGTTTCGCCGTCCCAGACGATGACCGCGCCCCAGCCAGTCGAGCGGCTTTTGCGCTGGTAGCGGGTCGATAGGTAGATTGCGAAGGGTGTATCGGGCAATGGGGCGGCTTGCGTCTGGGGATTTTTCAGCGCTCGTTTGCTGCGTTCCGCCACCGCCAGCTTGTCGCACCGTTCATTGAGCGGGTCGCCAGCGTGCCCCTCGACATAGCGCCATTGGATATACTGCCGGGCGGTGAGTTCGTGGAATTCGCGCCAGAGGGCTTGGTTGGCTTTTGCTTTCTTCGCGCCGCGAGCGATGTCAATGACATAACGCGAATCGCTGACTACTGTGAGCTTGACGTGCCGCTCCAGCGCTTTGATGCCTTCGATGACCGCGCGCAACTCCATTTGGTTGTTGGTCGTGTTGACTGCTCCGCCACTGATGACGGTCTCTTTCAACAGCGCGCCGTTGTCATCGCTGGCATGCAGGATCGCCGCCCAGCCGCCCGGTCGGTTTGGCGCGTGGATATCGCATGCGCCATCGGTGTAGATGGTGATTTGCATAAAGCCGCCATGTTGCAGTACGCTGGGGGCAGTCTAGCACAGGTGGGCGAGAGCGAAAACAGGCGTGGCGGAACCAGCCGACTTGCAAGCCATGCGCTACGAAGCGCTGCTGAAAATCATGCGCACGATGGGCGGGGTAGCGCTCTCAGGCGCGGTGCCAACGCCGACCTTGGAGCTGGCCAAGCAACTCGGTATATCCATCACCGATGCCTGGATGTGCTTTGACATCTACCGGACTTACTTCGGCAAAGACCTCAAAAAACAAGAGCTGGCGCACATGCTACAGACGACCGGCCTGATCTTCCTGGGCGGCGGCATCGCTGGCTATGCCGGCATCCGCCTGGCGCAGGTTTTGCTGCGCGACCTGCTGGAAACCATCCCCATCGCCAATGCCATCATCACCGGCATCGCCTTTGGTAGCTCAACGCTGCTGCTTGGCTTGGCATGGCTGGCGCTGGTTGAGCAAAGTTATTTTGCAGGCGCGGGCGAAGCAAGCTAGCTGGTCTGCAGCGCCAGTTGCCGCAGGGTGAGGCTGCGGATCAAAGCCAGCAGCGCCAGCGCCAGCGCGCCACCGCCCAGGCTGACGAACAGGAAGCCGCCCAGCCCAAAGAGAAAGCCGCTGCTCAATGTGCCAAGCCCGGCGCAGAATGCCACCAAAGTATCGTTGAAGCCGGCCACCCGCGTACGGTTGGCGCCGCTGAGGGCGTCCGCCAGCATCGACGAGCCAGCGACATAGCCGAAGTTCCAGCCCAAGCCCAGCAGAAACAAGCCCGCCAGCAAGTAGGGCATCTGCGTCGAGAGCGGCGCGATGATGGTTGAGGCGATCAATATCAACGCGGCGATCACCATCATGCTGACGCGCCCATAGCGGTCGATGAGGTAGCCCGTCAGCGGCGACAAGCCAAACATGCCAAAGACATGCACGCCGATGACCAGCGATACCTGCGCATTTTCGTGGTCAGCCAGGTGCATGTGCCAGGGCGTGATTGTCATCAAGGTGCTCATCACCGTCTGGCAGATGACCATCGACAAAATCGCCAACTGCACATTGGGCAGGCGCAGCAAGTCGCGCAGCCGGTCGCCGCCGCCGGCTTTGGCGCTGGGGCTGGGCGCTTCGGAGTATTGTCGGGCGATTAGCGCTGGCTCCGGGCGCAGCAAGAGCCAGGTAATCAGCGTTGATATGAAGAGCAGAAACGAGGCGATGACCCAAGGTCCCGTCGTCAGCTCGCCCACGGTATTGGCATGCGGCATGACAATTTGCGCGAGAGGCGACTGGGCGAGCGCTGGTTCGAAAGGGATTTCCAAACCCAAAAATTGTGCCAGTCGGCTGCTCGGCGCGACCAAAGCGGGACCAAATACCGCGCCGATAGTGCCAGCGAAGACGACGCGGCCGATCATCTGCGCGCGGCGACCCACGGGGAAAATCTCGCCAACGACGAAGCGACTCATCTGCGAGCCACTGCGCGCGATGCCCATGCCCGCTGAGCTGATGAGCAGCAGCGCGAACCAGCCATTCAGCACCGCCACCAAGCCCAGCAGCGCGCCCAGCAGCCCAAAGCCATAAGCAGTTAGCAAGCCCATGCGCCGCCCAAAGCGCCCCATGATGAGGCCCATGCTGTAGGCGAAGAGCGAATGTGAAAAAGTTACGACAGTCGTGGGCATGCCCGCCGCCGCGTCCGAGCCGCCCAGGATGCCCGCCGCGATGGAATGCAACGTGAGTATCGCAATCTGCGCCGCCGAGAACAAACTCTGCGAAAGAAATATCGTGATTAGCAGCCGCTGACTTACGCGCAGCGGATACGCGGGCGATTCGCTCATTCCGCAAGGAAGTTCCGCAGCACCAGATGCAATATACCGCCGTGGCGGTAGTAGTCGACTTCGACCGGCGTATCCAGGCGCACAGCCACTTCAAACTGCTTTTTTGCGCCGCTTGCGTCGGTGGCGGTCACCTTTAGAGTTTGCATGGGTTTAACAACATCCGTTATGGGAATGTCAAATGTCTCGTGCCCGGTCAAGCCCAGTGACGTATACGACTCGCCCGCGGCGAATGTCAGCGGCAGCACGCCCATCATGACCAGGTTGCTGCGGTGGATGCGCTCGATGCTTTCGGCGATGACCGCTCTGATGCCCAGCAGCAAGGTGCCTTTTGCCGCCCAATCTCGCGATGAACCCATGCCATAGTCCTTGCCCGCGAGTACGATCAAGGGCGTGCCATCTTCTTTATAGCGCAGCGCCGCTTCGTAGATGGACATCTCTTCGCCGGTCGGCAGGAAATACGACCGGCCGCCTTCGCTGCCCGGCACCAGCAGGTTGCGCAGGCGCACATTGGCGAAGGTGCCGCGCGTCATCACCCGGTCGTTGCCGCGGCGCGAACCGAAGCTGTTGAAGTATTGCGGGCTGACATCGCGATCCAGCAGGTATTGCCCGGCCGGCCCATTAATCGCAATCGCGCCAGCCGGCGAAATATGGTCGGTAGTAACTGAATCACCGCCTTTGACCATGACACGCGCGCCCTCGATGGCGGTGATCGGCGCTGGCTCCCGCGGCAGGTCGACGAAGAAGGGCGGCTCCTGGATGTAGGTGCTGGCTTTGTCCCAGGCATAGACCGGCGCATCGGCGCTGGGGATAGCGTTCCATTGTTCGTTGCCATCATAGACATCGGCGTATTGCTCTGCGTACATACCGGCGTCGAGGCTGTTCTGGACTGTGGCGAGGATCTCCGCCTGCGAGGGCCAGATATCGCGCAGGTAGACCGCCTCGCCCTGGCCATCCTGCCCCAGCGGCTCCTTATTCAGGTCGATATCGACTGTGCCCGCCAGAGCATAAGCCACGACCAGCGGCGGTGAAGCCAGGAAGTTGGCGCGGACATCGGGGCCAATGCGCCCGCCGAAGTTGCGATTGCCGCTCAATACCGACGCGGCGACCAGGTCGGATTCGTGAATGGCGGCGCGCACCGCCTCCGGCAAAGGGCCACTGTTGCCGATGCAGGTTGTGCAGCCATAACCGACGGTGTGAAAGCCCAGCGCCTCCAAATGTGGTGTCAAGCCGGCTTTGTCTAGGTATTCGGTAACGACTTTGGAGCCGGGCGCCAGGCTGGTCTTGACATAGGGCTTGCGGCGCAACCCCTTCAGCGCGGCACTCTTCGCCAGCAAGCCCGCCGCCACCATCACCGATGGATTGCTGGTATTCGTGCAGGAAGTAATCGCTGCGATGACCACGCTGCCATGTGTCAGCTCGGCGCTATCGCCGTTGCTCTGATAGCTGCCGCTGGCGTTTAATTGCTCGGCGTCGAGCGCGAAGCCCTGCGGGCCGAGCGGCGCAGCCAGTGTTTTCTTAAATGTTGGTTTCAGGTCTCGCACCAGGATGCGGTCTTGCGGGCGTAGCGGGCCCGCCACGCTGGCTTCGACTGCGCCCAGGTCGAGCTCCAGGCTGTCGTTGTAGACGGGGTCGGGCAGGCTGTCGCTGCGGAAGAGTCCTTGCTCCTTGCAATAGACTTCCACCAGGCTGACCAGGTCTTCGTCGCGGGCGGTGCGCCGCAGGTAGCTCAAGGTCTCGTCATCGACCGGGAAGAAACCGACTGTCGCGCCATATTCGGGCGCCATATTGGCGATGGTCGCGCGGTCGGGCAGGCTCATGCTGCTCAAGCCAGGACCATAGAACTCAACGAACTTGCCCACTACGCCCTTTGCGCGCAGCATCTGGGTTACGACCAGCACCAGGTCGGTGGCAGTCGCGCCTTCGGGCAATTCCCCGACCAGCTTGAAGCCGATGACTTCAGGCATGAGCATATAAATCGGCTGTCCGAGCATGGCGGCTTCGGCTTCTATCCCGCCGACGCCCCAGCCCAGCACGCCCAGCCCGTTGATCATGGTGGTATGGCTGTCTGTGCCGACCAGCGAATCGGGCAGCGCCACCACGCCATCGCCCTGCGCGTCTGTATTGAGCTGCACAACATTCGCCAGGTATTCCAGGTTGACCTGATGCACGATGCCGGTCGCTGGCGGCACGACCTTCAAGTTTTCGAAGGCTTTTTGCCCCCAGTGCAAAAACTCATAACGTTCGCGGTTGCGTATAAATTCCATCTCGGCATTGCGCAGGATGGCATCGGCGCTGCCAAAGACATCCACCTGCACGGAATGGTCGATGACCAGGTCGACCGGCACCTGCGGGTTGATCTTCTGTGGGTCGCCGCCCATTCGCTGCATGGCGCTGCGTAGCGCCGCCAGGTCAACCAGCGAAGGCACGCCGGTGAAATCTTGCAGGATCACGCGGGCGGGGCTGAAAGGGATTTCCACCGCTTGATGATTTTGCGCGTCCCAGCCTGCCAAATTCACGACATCTTCAGCATGGAAATGCCGACCATCCTGGTTGCGCAGCGCGTTCTCCAGCAAGACCTTGATGCTGAAGGGCAAGCGGTCGCTAGTGCCGATGCCGGCTTGACTCAGCCTGTCCAGCCGGTAGATTGCCGCGCTGTTGCCGGCGAAATGTATCGTGCTGCGAGCGCCGAATTCATCGTTCATGTTGAAGAGCCTCTGCCGCTGCTGTACTTTAATCTGAATGCAGTCAGTGTAGCAGGCTTCTGCGCGCTTGTCAGCCGGCTAGTTCACGCCGCGCCGCAATTTACAAAGCGCCTCCGCTGGGCTAGACTGAAGCTCAGCAGCGTCCACAAAATCTGCAAGAGGTGCAGCCGCCTATGGCAAAGAAGACATCCAGCCGCACGCGCGCCGCCCGTCAACGCCGTCAACGCCAGCGCCGCCAAAGCCGCAGCGCCCTGCTCATCGCCGCTATTATCATAGTGGCAGTGGTCGCCTTCGCCGTTTTTGTGGTGGCAAACCAGCCCGTGGATGCGCACATCCCCGACGATTTGTCGGCGGCTTATGACGGCATCCCTCGTTCCTATTCGCGCGATGGCTACCCGCAGTTGGGCGATACCGAAGCGCCGGTTACCGTGGAAGAATATGCCAGTTTCGCTTGTCCCGGCTGCCAGCAATTCCACGAAGACAGCCTGGAATCGCTGTTGGAACGGGTGCGGGCGGGGCAGGCGCTCTTCACTTATGTGCCGATGCAAACCGGCAACGTGCCGAATGCGCAGGGCGCGGCGCGGGCGGCATTGTGCGCCGGGCAACAAGGCATGTTCTGGGAGATGCACGACCTGCTTTTTGACTGGCAGACGCGCTATGGCAACACGGCTTTTTCACAGAGTCGCTTGCTGGCTGGCGTGGAGGGCTTGGGTATGCGCGAGAGCCTCTTCACAGGCTGCTTCAACTCCAGCGCGATAACAGTGACCCTGAACGCGGCGCTAAACGAAGATGTATCCACAACGCCGACCCTGCGCGTCAACGGCGTAACGTTAGAAGCCGAGCAGGGACTTCCCCCCACCGCGACCATCCTGCAAGCGATTGATGATGCCACACCCGACGACTGGGGCTTGCCGTCAGCCCCGCCCGCAATAGAACCCGCCGAAGCGCCGACCACAATCCCGACGGAAGCGCCAGCCGAGCCGACCGCCGCAGAAGCAGAGCAAGCTGACGAAGCATCTAGCGAGCCGCCCGCCGCAGAAACGGGAGTAGCCGAAGAGGCAACACCAGCGCCTGAAGGCTAAGTCGACCTTCTTTTCTTGGGGCGCGTCAGCATCGGTCCCAGGCTGCGGCCACCCACCAGGTGCATGTGCAGGTGGAAGACTTCTTGCCCGCCATGCTCATTGCAGTTGATGATTAACCGGTAGCCGTCCGCGGCGATGCCTTGCTCCGCGGCGATCTGCGCGCCGACCGAGATCATCCTGCCCAATGCCGCTTCGTCATCCGGCTCGACATCATTGGCGGTGGCGATCTCCCGCTTGGGGATGATAAGGATGTGCACCGGCGCAGATGGCGCAATATCGTGAAATGCCAGCACCAGGTCATCTTCGTAGACAATATCTGCCGGGATCTCACGGGCGATGATCTTTGAGAAGATACTGCTCATTGGCTGCCTCCGCTAGTGTTTGCTCGCCGAAGACTACATCAAGGATATATAGAATGCGTGTAGGGGCGAGGCGGCGACTCGCCCGTTGTGTGCCAAAGAATAATGATTCGGACGTGTCACCGTCGCGCCCCTACAACATGCATCTGTGACAAACCGACTTCACATCACCATGCCGCCATCGACAACCAGAGTCTGCCCGGTGATATAGGCGGCGCGGTCGGATGCTAGAAATGCGACTGCCTGGGCGATGTCTTCGGGGCTGCCCATCCTGCCCAAAGGGATCGCCGCCAGCGCGCTCTGCTTCAGTTCGGGCGACAAGTCGGCGGTCATCGCCGTCTCCACAAAGCCGGGTGCCAGCGCATTGACGCGGACGCCGCGGGAAGCCAACTCTTTCGCCAATGATTTCGTCAAGCCGATGATGCCGGCTTTGCTGGCGGCATAATTGGTCTGCCCGCCATTGCCAGAGATACCCACCACGCTGGTGATATTGACGATGCTGCCGCTGCGTCGGCGCATCATCAGGCGTGCCGCGGCTTTGCTGCAAAGCCAGCAACTGCGCAAGTTTGTGTCCAGCACAGCGTCAAAGTCGGCTGGCTTCATCAGCATGATGACATTGTCGCGCGTCATACCGGCGTTATTGACGAGGATATCCAGCCCACTCGTGAGCGCGCGCGCTTGTTTGAAGAGTTCCGCGACCTGCGCTTCATGGCTGGCATCGGCTTGCAGCGAATGCGCTACGCCACCCTGGCCTGCGATTTCCGCCACGACTTCCGCCGCCGCCGCCGCGCTGCGATGATAGTTGACCAGCACAGTCGCGCCGCCCGCCGCCAATTCCAGGCAGATCGCCCGTCCGATGCCGCGCCCGCCACCTGTGACCAAGGCGGTTTTTCCTGCGAACTGTGCCATGCTGATTCCCTTCTAATTTGCTGCCATTTGCCATTGACGATACGCTAGCGGGCAGTCTAGCACCTGCCTTTAGCGGCGGCTATGGTCATCCGCCCACCCAGCCGATGAGTTTGACCTGTCCGCGCAGGTCGCTGGTCAGGCTGGTCGCGCCGAAGCCATTGGCGCTGGCGATGTAGATATCGTTACGCCCATCCACACGCGGATTGACGCCGTTAAAAGCCAGGTACTCGCCATCGGGCGAATACTTCGGCTCGCACATGGTCGGCGGTGGGCTGCCATTCGCGATCGATTCAAAAGCGCCATTCTTGACACGCGCGCCATAAGGACAATTGCCGCCGCTGCCGCCAATCGCCAGCCGCCCGCCATTGGGCGACCAATCCGCCGCCATGCCATAACGCGGGAAAGCCAGGCTGCTGTCTTCCGCCACCAACGTGCCATCCGCCAGCAGCAGCGCGACGCGGTTGCCCGCGCCCGCCACCTGCGCCAAGACGCGAATCCCGCTGGGCGACCAGGCTTCGGACAAATAGCTGACTGCCGAATCGCCGGGGCTGCGCAGCTCGCGTACTTCGCCGCTATCGATATTTGCCTGCCAGATGCGCCGCTGTGGATTGAGCAAGTTAGTCGGGTCGCCACTGGAGAAAGCCAGCAGCGATTCGCTAATCCAGGTGGGCGCTTCGTGTGTCTTGACCTCGGACAAGCGGCTCGCTTCGCCGCTGTCAAGCTCATGCAAATAAATATGACCGCCATTCGGGGGTGGCTGGCTGCGCGCGTCGCAGGCATCGGGCTGGTTTGGGTCCCAACTGGGGCAATCGGCGCGGTCGGATACAAAAGCGATGAAACGCCCATCCGGCGACCAGCTGGGCCAAAACTCATGCGCCTCGCTGTGGCTGAGCCGCGTGCTGCTGCCGTCGCGGGTGTTGACCAGGAAGAGTTCCAGGTCAAAGCCCGCAGCGGCTGTCAGCGCCATTTGCCCCCCATCAGGCGAAAAACTTGGCTCAGAATAGATGCCACGCTGCAGCAAAGGAGCCTCGCCCGGCAGCGCCCGCGCGACCAGTCCCAGCCCCAGGTTGAGGATGTACAAGCCCGCCCGGCTCGGGTTCTCATCCGTCAGCGCGAAGGCCAAGGCATTGCCCTGTGGCGCCAGGAAGACATCCAGCAATTGCGCCGATTCCACCTCGAGCACCGGGATACGGCTGAATGCGCGCGCTGGCGAGGCGAAGTAGACCGTCTGCAAGCCCGTAAAAGGCTGCGCCGTGGCGATATTGCCGATGCTCTGCTGCTGGTTGGCGCTGACAAATGCCACCAGCGGGCTGCTGATGCCGCCACGGATGCGCTCCGGCAGGTCAAGCAACTCCCAATTATCGAAGACCAGCCGGGCGGATGGCGGCGGCGCAATGGTGGGCGTGGCGCTTGGCGGCGGCGGCGTGATGGTGGGCGTGAGCGTGGCAGTCGGTGTGAGTGTGGGGGGCGCGGTCGGCGTGAATGTGGCGGTGGGCGTATGGCTGGGGCTTGGAGTCGATGTCGCGGTGGCGGTGGGCGTGGCCGTCGGCTGGCTCAGCCCGCTGCATGCCCCCAGCCAGAGCAGGGCGAAGGCAAATCGCAGCCCGCGCAGCAGCGCCTTGACAGCTTGGCGCATCAGTCCGGCGCGCCGGTCTCTGGCTGGCGCTCCTCCGCCGCCTGCAAAACCAGATCCAACGCTTGCCGCATATCGTCGACGAAGCGGATGCGCAGATCGCGCAGCACGGCTTTGGGCAGGTCATGCAGGTCTTTGCGGTTGTCTTTGGGCAGGATGATCTGCGGGATGCCGCGGCGGCGCGCAGCCAGGGTTTTTTCCACGACGCCGCCCACCGGCAAGATCGCCCCGCGCAGGGTAATCTCGCCCGTCATGGCGATATCGGCGCTTGCCCGGCGCTCGGTGAATGCCGATATCAGCGCGGTCGTCAGGGTGATGCCCGCCGAAGGACCATCTTTGGGCACCGCGCCTTCGGGCATGTGAATGTGAATATCGACATTGTCGAAGCAGTCCGCGTTCAAGTTGAATTGCGCCGCCCGCGCCCGCAGGTAGCTCAAAGCAATGTGCGCCGACTCTTGCAACACATCGCCCAATTGCCCGGTCAGCATCATGTTGCCTTTGCCGGGCACCAACGTTACCTCGACTGTTTGGATCTCGCCGCCATTGGGCGTCCACACCAGCCCGCTGACGATGCCGACCGCGGCGCTGCGATTGACCTTGGAATCCAACACTTTGGGCGGTCCCAACAGCTTCTCGATCGTGGCGGGCAGGATGCGGCGCGGATAAGCCTGTTCCGCCGCCAGCTTGTGCGCCGTCTTACGGCAGATTTTGGCGATTTCCCGCTCCAGGTTGCGCACGCCGCTTTCGTAGGTGTAGTGGCGGACGATATGCTGTAGCGCGCCTTGCGAAAAGCCGACGCCCGCCGCGGCGATGCCATTGGCTTCCAACTGCTTGGGGATCAAAAAACGCCGCGCGATCTCGATCTTTTCTTCTTCTGAATAGCCTTTGAACTCGATGACTTCCAGGCGATCTTCCAACGCCTCGGGGATGGCGTACAGGTCGTTGGCGGTGGTGATGAAAGTTACCTTGGATAGGTCGTAAGCGACTTCCAGATAATGATCAACGAAGTTGCTGTTCTGTTCGGGGTCGAGCAGTTCCAGCATGGCGGAGGCGGGGTCGCCGCGAAAATCGGAACTCATTTTGTCGATTTCGTCCAGCATGAAAACAGGGTTGATCGATTCAGCCCGTTCCATCTGTTGCAAGATGCGTCCTGGCATCGAGCCAATATAAGTGCGGCGATGCCCGCGTATCTCGGCTTCGTCGCGCACCCCGCCCAGGCTGATACGCAAGAATTTGCAGCCCAGCGCATCGGCAATGCTCTTGCCCAGCGATGTCTTGCCGACGCCGGGCGGTCCAACAAAACACAAGATGGGGTTTTTCATTTTGTCGCCCGCCAGCTTGCGCACGGCGATATGCTCGATGATGCGCGCCTTGACCTTGTCCAAGCCATAATGCGCCCGCTCCAGGATGTTCTCAGCATGCGCCAAGTCCAGGTTTTCTTCGGTCATCACCTGCCAGGGCAGGGTTAGCAGCCTGTCCAGGTAGGTATGGATGACGCCTGATTCTGGCGACATAGGCGGGATGGCATTCAAGCGCGAGACTTCTTTGAGCGCTTTTTCCTGCGCTTCCGCTGGCAGGTTGGCGCTGTTGATGCGCTCAGTCAATGCAAGCGCCTCTTGCTGGAAGACATCGCCTTCGCCAAGCTCCTGCTGGATGATGCGCAGTTGTTCGCGCAGGTACATTTCACGCTGGTTGGCGGCGATCTCCTCTTGCAACCGGGAGTGTATCTCATCACGAAACTCGCCATCGCGCAGCTCGGTGGACAAAACGATCGTCATCAGATCCAGCCGCTCCTGGATATTTGCCAGTTCCAACAGTTGCTGCATCTCTTCGGCGGGCAGCGGCAAAATCGCCGCCAAGGCATCACAGAGCAAGCCAGGCTCTTTCAGCGACAGGATGTACTTGACGACGCCTTCCGATACGGTCTCGTGGAACTGGTTGCTCTGCTGGAAAAGCTCAAGCAGAAACTCGACTTGCTCGCGCGCATCCTCTGTGGCTGGCTTGTCAATATAGGGGCGGACGCGGGCGATGGGTCGGGTTTCATCATGCCGCAGCGATAGGATTTGCACGCGCCGCCGCCCTTGCGCCAGGACATACGCGCCTTCGTCAGCCATATCAATGACTTCGCCCAGTGCGATTTCTGTGCCGATGTGGTGTATATGCTCAAGCGCGTTTGGCTCCAGCGGGCTGTCGGATAGCTTGCAGACGATGACAGTCTGCCCACGCAGCCTGGCGAGCAGCGCGGATTCTTCAGAGGCTTGGGAAGTGAGCGGGATCATGCTCAATATATGCGGGAAGACGACCTGGTCAGGCAGCGCCAGCAAGGAGCGCTCAAAGGTGCCATCGCGCCGCAGCCGGGCATTGCGGACTTCCTTGAGCAGACGAGGCTTGTATTTTGGCAAGTCGCCCCCTTTTTTGACTGCGCTAATGCAGATTATTCTAGCACAGACAGGCAGGGCAAAAGAGGCAAAGCGCGATTGCCCTGGGCATGGCGCTGGGCGCACTTGCGCGGGGTATTTTCCAACAGTAGACTTGAGCCTGTCCAATCTTGACGAGACGACCGCAAATGCCGATACCGCGCCTGCCAACCTTGCTCGCCGCCGCTGTGGGTTTCCTGCTCGTTGGCGTGGTCGGCGCGCTGTTGCTCTCGCCGCCTTTGCCATTGATCCTCTCGGCTGGCTTTGACCGCGCCGCCATCAGCCCGAACGCCGATGGCGACAACGACATCGCGCTATTTGAGTACGCGCTGGCTCGTCCCGCCACTATCAGCCTGTCGCTGGAAGCCGAGTCGGGGCGGGTATTTTTCTTTCGTGAGCGGCAGGCGCGTGGCGAAGGCGAATACTCCGTGCAATTCAGCGGCGTCGTCGATGGCTTCTTGCTCGAGGGCGAGTCAGCCGCGGGCAGGATCGAGCGACGGCTCATCCCCAATGGGCGCTACACCTGGCATCTGCAAGCCAGCGCCGCGGGCGAAGAAGCGCGCGAGCAAGGCAGCCTACTCATTGAAGATGGCGATACCCCTCTGCCAGTCATGTCGGAGTTCGCCATCGCGCCGACGATCTTTTCGCCCAATCAAGATGGAGTCGCCGACCGCGTCAGCATCAACGTGTATCTTCTAAAAGATGTCGCGCGGCTGGATATCTTCCTGCTGGGCCCCGACAATGCGCGCATCCCCATCTCGGCGCGGGTCGAAGAACGGGCTTATGGCGAGGCAGGCAGGCATCGTTATGATTATGAAGGCGGCATCGACTTGGGCGTCGATCCGCCACCTGATGGCAGCTACACGGTCGTCGCGCTGGCGCAGGACCACGTCGGGCAGCGCATCCGCCGGCAGGGGCAGCTGACGATCGAGCTGGGCGGCAAACCCTACGCGGAGATCGTGCCCCAGTCACCGGGCGTGGATGTGGCTTTTGCCGTGCAGCCCTCTAAT
This sequence comes from Chloroflexota bacterium, assembly GCA_009840575.1. GTDB lineage: Bacteria > Chloroflexota > Anaerolineae > Aggregatilineales > Phototrophicaceae > UBA6055. Next base: position 33,603 of record VXNO01000170.1, read on the forward strand.
GAGCGCTATCTATCCAGCGCCGCCGGGCTTGGCGAGCCTCTGCTCGTGCCGGATGATTCGGCGTCTTTTGCGCGCTCGCAGCAAATCACCACGCCCATTGATAGCTTGCTGGTCTTTCGTTTGACCGTTGAGAATTATGGCGATGTGCCCATCCGCACCAGTGGTCCGCCGCCGGGCACGGTCTATCGGCAAGACCAACTGGCGGGCAGCCTGGATTTCTTTGATGAGTCAGGCGCTTGGCGTGTCGGTATCCAATGCGAAACCTCGACCAGCAGCTTCCCCTGGCGCTGGGCGATTGCCCCCGATGCGGCGCTGACCGAGGTCTTTGACGAAGCCAGCGGCAATACCTATCGCTACCTGCCGGCGGGGGCGCGAGCCGTCGTCTGGGGCGGCATCCAACTGACGCAAGTCGCCGCGCGCAACCCGCAGAATTGCTGGGCAGGGCTGATCCATGAAGATGTCGCCATCAGCCTGCGCAACAACCATGTCGGCCTGCGCTCAATCATGATTGCCGATCCAACTGAAGACCCCGAAAGCTAATGCGCGACGCGGGCACAGCTTTGGATCTCGCCGTTATCATCGTTACCTGGAACAACGCCGATGTCATCCTGCCGGCGCTGCAAAGCCTGTGCGCCGACTTGGAACAATCCAGCCTGCGCCATGCAATCTGGCTGGTCGATTCCGCTTCAAGCGATGCGACCGTGGCGCTGACGCGCGAGCAGTTCCCGCAGGTCAAATTGCTTGCCAGCGAGCGCAACCTTGGCTTCGGCGCAGCGAATAACCTGGCTTTGCGCGACATGGGTTTTGGGGATGGCGCGAACGACAACCTGCCGGCTGCGGTCTACCTGTTGAACCCGGATACGGTTGTACAGCCCGGCTCGACGCAGCGCCTCTATGATACGCTCATGGGCAGCGCGAAACTGGGCTTGGTGGGCGCTCGCCTGAGCTATGCGGATGGCAGCTTCCAGCACAGCGCTTTTCGCTTTCCCGGCTTGCGGCAGGTATTTTGTGAGTTGTTTCCCGTGCCGCAGCGCCTCTTGGACGGGCGCTTCAATGGTCGCTATCCGCGGAGATTGTATCATAACGCAGCCACATTTTTTATCGACTTTCCCCTGGGTGCGGCGATGATGCTCAAGCGCGAAGTCATCGCTCAAACAGGCGGCTTTGACGAAGATTTCTTCATTTATTGCGAAGAGGTCGATTGGGCTTGGCGCATCCACGAGCTGGGCTGGCGAGTTCTATGTGAGCCGCGCGCGCATGTCATTCACCTGGGCGGGCAGAGCACGGGCCAAGCGCGACCCAGCAGCTTCGTGCATCTTTGGCGAAGTCGGCTATTATTGATTGAGAAACAGTATGCAAATTGGAAAGCTCGGCTGGCCCGTTGGCTCATCCGGCAGGGGATGCGGCGCAAACTGCGCGGGCTGGACGCTGGCGATGCCGAGATGGCGGCCGCCTGCCGCGAAATTATTGAGATGGCGCAACGATGATTCACCTCACAGCTATCATATTGACGCGCAACGAAGCCGAGCAAATCGCCGATTGCATCAAGAGATTGCGCTTCGCCGACCGTGTCATCGTCTTCGATTCCTACAGCAGTGACGACACAGTCGCCATCGCCCAAGCCTGTGGCGCGGATATCTTCCAGCATGAGTTCGAAAATTATGCCGAGCAGCGCAATGCCGCTTTGGACGCCGCCAGTGAAATGACCGATTGGGTGCTGTTTGTCGATGCCGATGAGCGCATCAACGCGGCGTTGGCAAGCGAAATCCGCAACAAGATACGCCTGCCGGAATACGCGGGCTGGCGCATCCCCCGCCACAATTACATTTTTGGCGTGCTGACCAAAGGCGCAGGCTGGTATCCCGATTATCAGACGCGGCTGCTGCGCGCGGGTTACGCTCGCTATGATCTGGCGCGACCGGTGCATGAAACGGTGACGCTGCACGGCGCGGAAGGCACTATGCGCAAGCCCATCATCCACTACAACTACCGCGACATGGCGCACTTTATCGACAAGCAAGAGCGCTATACGCAGGTGGATGCCCGCAACCTGTTTCGGCAGGGTATCAAGGTCAAACCACAAAACTTCGTCTTGCAGCCGCTGCGACAATTTTTCTGGCGCTTCGTCACGCTGGGCGGCTACCGCGATCGCTGGCACGGGCTGCGGCTGTCGCTGCTGATGGCGCGTTATGAATACCGCAAATACCAGTTGCTGGCGGCGCACTGGCAGAGGCGCTAGAGACGCCTACTGCGGGACGAGCAAGCCATATCCGCCATTGTCGCGCCGATACAGCACATTGACCTGTTCGCTTTCGGCATTCATGAACATATAGAAATTGTGATCCAGCAATTCCAGTTGCTCGATGGCTTCTTCTTCGTGCATCGGCAGCAGATCCACCTGTTTGCGGCGGAAGATATCGGCGGGCGCGCTGACGATGGTCGCGTCGGGAACTTCGTAAGCTGGCACTTCTTCGGCTATGGTCAGTTCCGCCAAGGTGGCGCGGTACTTATCGCGAACCCGTTGGTTTTTGGCTTTGCGCTTGCTTTTGAAGCGGTCGATCTGCCGGTGCAGCTTGTCGACGGCTTTGTTAATTGCCCAGCGGATGGTATCGCGGTTTTCGATATTCATCCGCTCTTCGGCACGCAGGATCGCCCCGCGCGCGTGTTGCACAGTGATCTGCGCTATCGCCAGGTCGGCGCCGCGATGCGTGCGGATGATGGCCAGCTCGACCCCCACCTGCGCGATATTGGGCAGATAGCGATCCAGCTTGTCGATCTTGGAGCGGGTATAGCGATCCAGCGCCTCTGAGATGCGGATGCCATCACCATGAATGCTGATATCCATAATTCCCTCCTGGCATAATTTTCAGGCTAATTGGGGCTACTGACCACAATGCCATAGACGGCTGTCGCGCCCCCATTTCGCAAGGCGCGGGCGCAGTCGCTTAAGGTCGCGCCGGTTGTCGCCACATCGTCGACCAGCAGAAATGATTTGCCTCGCGCATCGTCGACCACTTCAAACGCGCCTTGGACATTGCTGGCTCGCTCTGCTGCGCCCGACAGATTCGCCTGCTGCTTGGTATTGCGCGTCCGCCGCAGCAAGTTCGCCTCGCAGCGCATATCCAACTCGGCAGCCAGCCTCTCGCACAATAGCTCCGCCTGATTATAGCCTCTTTCTTTTTGCTTGTTTGCATGCAGCGGTACTGGCAGCAGCGCATCAACTGGCAGGTCTACCCGCGCCAAGATATCACTCAGCCGCCGCGCCAGCAAATCCGCCAGCCAGGTTGCATCGTAATACTTGAAGGCTTGCACTGCCGATCGCAAAACGCCTTCATGTAGCCCAGTCGCGTATACGCCGTCCAACATGTTGAAAGAGCGACTGATCACTAGCGGCGGCGTTGCTGCCAATTCGCGCCGGCAATCCGCGCAAGCGCTTACATCGGGGCGACCACAGTGAAAGCACACGAGCGGGAAAACCAGGTCGATAAGCCAGTCGGCGGCTGGCTTCAAGCGCTGCCAAAGATTCGGAATTGCGGTGGACTGCTGCACGATTCTGCCTTGCGTCTCAACACATTGTTCATCAAGTTAACTCGCTGCGACTCAAGAGCCAGCGCAAGCAGATTCTAGCACAATCAGCGCCCAGGGCAATCGCATCAAAAACTATTTGCCACAGGGACACAGAAGTAAGTGCAGGTAAGTAATGAGACTCTAGAA
>VXNO01000037.1 GCA_009840575.1 Chloroflexota bacterium
CCCCAAACCCCGCCCCCAAAATGAGGGAGGGGCTTTAATACTACCGAATCACTGCAAAGACTCCCCTTCCCTCGTTCTGGGGGCAAGGGAACGGGGGATGGGGACTGTATTCGCAGGACTTGCTTGGTCTTACCTAGATGTGAGGAGCAGCCGATGAGCCGCCGCAGCATAGTCGCCGTCTTGTTTGGCGGACGCAGCGTGGAGCACGATGTGTCGATCGTTACCGGGCAGCAAATCATAGAAGGATTCCCCGCCGACCGTTACGAGGTTGTGCCAGTCTATATTACGCGCGATGGGCGGTGGTTCACGGGCGCGCCCCTGCTGCAGCTAGAGAACTTCCAGGATGAGGCGCTGCTGGAGAAAGACGGTATCGAAGCCTGCCTGCTCTCGCCCGATACGCGGCATCATGGCTTGGTCATCAAGCCGCTGGCAGGAAGATTCAGCCGCAGCCGCGTCCAGCGCCTCGATGTAGCCTTCCCGGCGCTGCATGGCTCGCATGGCGAAGATGGCAGCTTGCAAGGTTTGTTGGAGCTGGCGGATATCCCCTATGTGGGCTGCGCGACGCTCGGCTCGGCGCTGAGCAACGACAAAATCATGACCAAGCTAGCGCTGCGGCAAGCGGGGGTGCCGGTGCTGGATGATATGTGGCTCACGCGGGAGGCCTGGACAGCCGATCCTGACGAGCTTGTAGCGGAGATTTGCGAGCGCTTTGCTTTTCCGCTCTTCATCAAGCCGGCTTGCCTGGGCTCGAGCATCGGCATCGGGCGGGCGGATGATGAGGCATTGCTGCGCGCCAGCATTGATGTCGCCGTCAGCTTTGACCGCCGCATTTTGATCGAGCCGGCCCTGACCGACTGCATTGAAATCAACTGCGCTGTGATGGGCTATGGCGATGATTTCGAAGCCTCGCCGCTGGAACAGCCGCTGGGCTGGGACGACTTCCTTTCCTACGAAGACAAATATCTGCGCGGCGGCGAAGGCATGAAAAGCGCCGAACGCATCATCCCCGCGCCGCTAGATGCCGAGTTATACGCCCGCATCCAAGCGCTGAGCATCGAAGCGTTTAAGGCTGTCGACGGCCGCGGCATCGTGCGCATCGATTACCTGACGCGCCCGCAGACCGGCGAAGTCTATTTGAACGAAATTAATACCCTGCCTGGCTCGCTGGCATTTTATCTCTGGCATGAAGCTGGCTACAGCCGCGCCCAAGCGCTGGAGCGCCTCGTGGAGTTGGCGCGCGCCGCGCATGCCGACAAGCGCCGCAACAGCTATGATTATCAGACTGACCTGCTGTCCATCGCCAGTCAGCGCGGCAGCAAAGGCGTCAAAGGCAAGGGCTAGCTATCAGGGTAATCACATCAAAATATATTTGCTACAGAGCTTTGGTGTAGGGGACAGGCGGTGACTCGCCCGCTTTAATCTCCCTAAGCCATTGGCTTCCCTCTCGGTGTACTCAATGGTTAAACATTTGATGCTATTGTAGTTGCCGTTCTTGCTGCAAGATGAGATCGGTAACCGCCTGGATAGCCACGCGTTGTTTGCGATAGAGGTCGGCTTCGCTCATGCTCAGGCGTCGCGCCACTTCGCGGACTTTGCGATTCTCCAGGAAGCGCAACTGCAAGATGTTGTAAAGCGTCCATTCCGGGCTCATTATTTTGCGTTCACCATGCGGGCGCAGCTCGCTGATCGAGTCTTCCAGCAGCTTGCGCAGGGCATTGACCGGCGTCAGCTCGCTTTGGCGAATGCGGCTTTGCACCACTTGCAGCTTGATGAGGTTGCTCTGGGTGATGCCGCTGCCACCCCAATAATGCCGCAGCGCCGCGCGCACCTGCTCGAATAGTTCATCGCGCTCGGGCAGGATAGGTTGGCTGGGCAATTCGTGGCTGGCTTGCCGGTACTCCAGTTGCAGCGCCCGCGAGCGCGTCATCTGGAATTGCGGCAGCAAGCCTTCCAGCAGGTTGTACATCTCGGATTGCAGGCGCATGTCGTCCAGGCTGGTTTCGACGCGGCGGATGAATGCCTGCAAGTGCCCGCTGGCGATTTCTTCAGCCAGTTCATCGCTGCCGTTGCGCAAGCCCAAAACGCCGATGGGCAGCGCTTGACTGCCTTCCGCGCCGACGCGATTGCTGTGCAGGGGGAGCAGGGCATAGTCACGCCAATGCAGCAGCTTTGCCGGTTGCGCTTCATCAGCAGGCTTGGCGAGCTCTGCGAGAAGTTGCGCCTCCGCCATGATTTCCGCTTCGTCAAAGCCCAGGCTGCCGACCTGGCTGATGAACTCTGGCTGGGCGCGCTCAAAGCTGATGACAAAGGCGCGGTCGATGCGCAGGTAGTCGCAGATTGATTCAGTGGTCGCCGCGATGAGCTGGCTGAGGTCGCGGTGAGTCAGCACGCGGTCGCCCAGCGTTTGCAATTTGGATATTTGCTCGCCATCTTCGTCTCTGTAGATGAAGATTTTCTCGATGATGGGCAGGGACAGTGAGACGAACCACTGCCACAGCAGCACCGCGCCAACCACCGCCGGCGCTGTAAAGTTATCGCCGCGCAAGCTCAATATGCGCGTTGCCTGCGCCGTGAAGTTGACGACACCAAGGGCGACCAAGCCGGTCACTAGCCCGCGCAGCAAAAAGTCCAGCAGTTGTTTTTTGACCAGCCGGTCGGGGATGTCCGAGCCGAAAAAATACAGCGGGTAAGACAAGAAGAGCAGCATCAAAATGATGACGACATTGGCGGTGTTGATCAGCAGCAAGCCAAAAAACGAAAATTCATCGCCGGGGTTCAACAAGACGGAATAAGGAAAAATCCCCAGCGCCGGCGTGAGGAAAGCGATCTGCAAATAGGCCATGCGGCGGGCGCTGGCGCTGGTGAGGCATCGTTTGCGCGCTCGCTGCACATTATACAATGCGAAGCCGTTTGCCAGCCCGAAATACAGCAGGTACAAGGCGAAGAGTGGCGCGGCGATGATGCTCAGCTCACCCTCCGCCAGCACAAATTCAAACAAGGAATCGCTGAGCGCCGCCGCCAGCAAGAAGCCCGCGCCCAGCAGGTAGAGCAGCCGCAGAATGCGCCGCCGCCGCCCGCGCGATGGCAAACCCGTCGTCGCCAGCAGCGCATCGGACAAATGCACCAAAGCCGCCGGCACAAAGGCGATGCCGACCCACTGCAAGCGCGAGGCGATTTCATGCGCGCTTTGCTCTGGCTCCAGCGAGATGAAGGCATCGGCCACATAAGCGACCGCTACGCAAGCCAGCACCGCCGCGCCCGCCTTCGCCACGCGATTGGTCAAGTTGCGCGTCAGGTTGAAGAGCAACAGCGATACAGCGATGAGGGCGTTGCCAGCCGTCAAGGTTTCGTTGACCGCCAGCAGCAATTCCGTCAGTAAATCCAAGTCAGTTTGCCCCCGCCAAATGCCCGCTCAAACCGACAAGCTGAAGAAGAGGGCGATCTCACGATTGGCGAAATGATGGTCGTTGAAGCCGCAAAAGGCGAATCCCTGCGCCTGGGCGAAGCGGATGGCGGGGTAGTTGATGGTCGGCACCTCGAAGATGATCTGCTGCAAGTGATAGTCACTCGCCCATAGCCGCGCCACATGCACCAGCCGCGCGCCCAGGCTGCGCCGCCGATGGGTCAAGTCGACGACCAAATCTTGCAAATAGGCGACGCGACCATGCCTGTCCAAACGCATGGTGATATAGCCCAATAGCTGCTTGCTCTGTGCGTCTTCGACCACGACGAAGCAATTGTCCCGCCACAGCGCCAGCCGCAGTTGCCGCTCATCCACCGGATGCCGGGCTTCCAACTGGCGGGGCAGGCGCTGCCGGCGGCAATTGACCTGGATGTCGTCGCCGGCGTCGTGCACGGTCATCTGCCAAACATAATCGGATTGATAGCTGGCATCCAGTGCCAGGCAAGCGGGCAGGTCATCTTCAAGCGCATCGCGGAAACGAAGCTGGGCTGGGTCAATGCTTGGGCTTTGCCCACGAGCCTGCGCTTCTCTATTCAGCCGGCGCTCGTTGAGCATAGTCGCAGAAGTTCGTCGCGCCACAATATCACCCTAAGCTCCATACGAGTGAGGTCATTGTACAAGCAATCCGCCTAGCGGACTTTGCTTTTGCGGCGTAAAATCGCGCTCAAACTTCGTAGAGATAATCCCGCAAGATGACATGCGCGGAGGACTGCCGCAGCCGATTGAGCGCCTGCGCCTCCAACTGGCGGACGCGCTCGCGGGTTACGCCGATGGTATTGCCCACTTCTTCCAGCGTATAGACGCGGCCATCCGCCAGCCCATAACGCAGGCGCAGGATTTGCGCTTCGCGGTCGGGCAGTTTGTCCAGCGCTTGCTGCAATTGACTGTGCAGCAGGTGCGTGGTGACTTCGTCCGATGGCGCTGGGCTGTTGCTGTCTTCAACGAAATCGCCAAAGCTCGAATCACCCTCATCGTCAATCGGCGATTCCAGGCTGACCGGGCGGCGTGAGATTTCCAGCAGGTTCTCCACCTTGTCGGGCGTGGTATCCATTTCGCGGGCGACTTCGGCGGGGGTGGCGTCGCGTCCGAATTCCTGCTGCAGCTGCAATTGCACGCGGCGCATGCGGTTGAGCTGGTCGCCCATGTGCACTGGCACGCGGATCGTGCGCCCCTGGTCGGCGACGGCGCGGCTGACTGCCTGGCGGATCCACCAGGTCGCGTAGGTGCTGAACTTGTGCCCGCGCTGATATTCGAACTTGTTGGTGGCGCGGATCAAACCAATATTGCCTTCTTGGATCAAATCCAGGAAAGGCACGCCGCGCCCGATGTATTTCTTGGCTACGCTGATGACCAGGCGGGCGTTGGCGCGGATGAGATGCTCTTGGGCTTGCTCGCCATCCAGCAGCTTCGCGCGCAGGGTTTGCTCTTCGCTCCAGCTCAGGATTTCAATCCTCTGGCTCTCGGCATAATCCAACCGTTCGCGCGCGAATTCGCCTGCTTCCATGCGCTTCGCCAGCAGGACTTCTTCGGTCGCGGTGAGCAGCGGCACACGCCCTGCCTCTTTGAGATACAAGCCGACGACATCATCGGTATCCAGCGCCGCTTGGTAGCCGGCATCCGCGGTGAGGTCTTTGCTCAGCACGCGGTAGAGCGTTTCGCGCTCGTCATTTTTCTCAATTTCTTCGTCGATATCGTCGATAAGCGCCTCGACGACAGGCTTGTTATCCGCCGGGTCGTCTTCGGCAGTGGCTTTGCTCGGCTCCGCGACGAGCTCCACACCCGCTTCGACCAGCCCGTCCATCAAGTCATCAAGCAGGTCGACATTATTTTCGACATCGGGCACCAGCCGCAGAATATCGGTATGCGTAACAAAACCGCGGGCATTGGCGCTCTGCACAAGCTGCTTGTGTAGACGGCTCATCAGCTCCTTGCGCGGTTCATCGCGCCCATTCAGTTTCGTTACGCTTTTTAGCACTGCTTCCACAGACTCGCCTTTCCGCTGACCGACGCGCAGCAAAATACCCGGTTGACTTTCCAACTTGCGTCAAACTTTACTTTTCTGCCAAGTTCTGAATGAAGCTAAAGGTTTTTCTCAGCGGTCTTTCACTCGCTTGCCCTCCAATGCCTATTACACGGAGGCAGCGAAAATAGCGAACTTGATTTTATGGCTTGAGTGGGTTAGCGAAAAAATGGTCACGCTCCCAGCCGATAATATAACCCTATTTTAGCATTTGTCAAGTTTTTCACCTAGCCAGTTTTTTGGCTCTCGTCAAGGCTATGATACACTAATTGCATCCACATCAGCAAACAAAAACAAAGTAGGCGAACCATCTTGCTCGAGCGCCCCAGCGAAACATCCTACGCCATGCTCAAGCTGCTCTTGGGGGTGGCCTTGGTCTTTCTGCTGGCATTGGCGCTGCTGGTGCTGTCGCCATTGCTGCTGATGTATGGCTTGGTGACTGATATCGCGCGGCTGGCTTCGCTCAGTAGTGGCTTGCAACTGCTGGCGCTGGGGCTGCTGGTGGCGACTTTGCCGCTAGCTGGCACATTGGGATTGGCTGGGATAACGCTGGATTCACTTTCCAGCTTGCTAATCAAACGCAAACGCAAGCGGAAACGGCAAGCGCGCAACTCGGCGCGGGCGGCTTTTCTGGCGAGTTTGTCCCGCGAAGAGCGGGCTCGGCTGCGGCAGAGGCTGGCGGCTGCCCGGCTGATGATCCGCGAAGATGGTATCTTGGTCCCGCGCGAAAACCCGCAATCTGCCACCGATGACCACGTTGATACTTCGTGCAAGTTGCACAACAAGAAATGAAAAATGCCTAAGGATTTTGCTTCGCGTTGACATGGCGCGCGGGCAGGTTTACACTGCTTGCGCATCATGCTAGGCAAATGGGAATACGAGCGGGCATTTTACGATGACCAGGCGCAGGCGCGGAATCAATAGAGAGATGGAGATCGGCGCAGACCTTCCCGATTGCTGATGCGGGGTCGGATTGGAACAAACATAGGCACGCCCTGATCTCAAATTGGTCGGGGCGTTTTGATTTTATGGAGGACGAATCGATGACGAAAATACGCGCGGGGGTCTATGGTGGCTCAGGTTATGCGGGCTTGGACTTGGTCGAGATTCTGTCCAGGCATCCCGGCATCGATCTGGTCTTCGCCACTTCCAAGACCTACCAAGGCGACCCGGTGCCCAATACAGATTTATGTTTTGTCGCGCCCGATACAGCGGCGCTGGACTGCGTGGATGTCATCTTCCTGGCGCTGCCACACCGCGCCTCAGCCGCCGTCGCCAAGCGCGGCATCGACGCTGGCGTCAAAGTGGTTGACTTGTCCGCCGACCTGCGCCTGGACAGCCCTGAAGCCTACCAAGCCTATTATGACAGCCCGCACCCGCACCCGGAGCTGCTGCCAGCGCCTTATGGCTTGCCCGAGATCAACCGCGCGCAGTTGGCAGGCGTTGATGTGGTTGCCACCCCCGGCTGTTACCCGACCACGGTCTTGCTGGGGATGTATCCGCTCTTGCGGCACAACGCGCTGTCGGCGGATGCGCCGGTCATCGTAGACGCTAAATCGGGCGTGACCGGCGCGGGCCGCAAACCCTCACTCACAACGCACTTCGCCGAAGTCTACAGCAACCTCATCCCTTACAAGACCGGGCGCAGCCATCGTCACATCGGCGAGTTGGAGCAAGAGGCGCAGAAGCTGAGCCCACAAATGGGTCCGATTATTTTCTGCCCGCATCTTCTGCCGGTCGATCGCGGCTTGATGGCCAGTATCTATGTAACATTGAATGACTCATTCGCCAGCAGCCAGGCGCAAGACCTGTTCGCCGAAGCCTACGCGAATGAGCCACTGGTGGATCTGCTCCACAATGACAAGCAGGCGACGCTCAAACACGCCGTCAAGACCAACCGCTGCGCCATCAGCCTCACCCCCGTGCTGGACAGCTACCTGCATATCACCAGCGTAACTGACAACCTGCGCAAGGGCGCGGCCAGCCAAGCCGTGCAGAATATGAACCTGATGTTTGGCATCGACGAGACTACGGGGCTGCTCTAATGCGACAACCTATCACCGTCATCAAAATCTCCGGTCATTACCTGGATGACCAAGACTTGCTGCGGCAATTCGCCCAAAACGTGGCAGGCGCGGATGAGCAAGTGGTCATCGTGCATGGCGGCGGCGCGGAAATCACGCAGTTGCAGCGCAAGTTAGGGATTCGTCCGCGCTATGTCGATGGGCTGCGTGTAACCGATGCCGAGTCGCTGGCCTTGGTCGAAATGGCGCTCTGTGGCACGGTCAACAAGCGTCTGGTGCGGCATCTGCTAGCGGCGGGCTTGGATGCGCAGGGGCTTTCGGGTGTGGATCGTGGGCTGGTGCGCGCGCGGCAGATGCCGCATGACCAGGTCGATATGGGCTTCACGGGCACAGTCGTATCGGTGCGAGCCGCCGTCCTCCGTGACTTGTTTGCGCTGGGTGTAACGCCGGTGATTGCGCCGGTTAGCCTGGGCGAGGGCAGCAATTTCAACCTGAATGCCGATCCGGTGGCGGGCGCGGTTGCGGCGGCGCTGGGCGCGGATACGGTCGTCTACATTTCGAATGTCGCCGGCGTGAGGGCGCGGGGCGAAATCATCCCCAGATTGACGCGGCGGGAGGCGGAAAACTTAATCGCCAGCGGCGTGATTTCGGGCGGGATGATTCCCAAAGTGCGCTCGGCGCTGGATGTGCTATCATCGGGCGCGCGGCGCGCAGTCATCACCGACTTGGCAGGCTGGGCGCGCGGCGGTGGTACGAGCTTGGTGTGGGAAGAAAATGAACGAATGATCAGCGAGGGATCATGTCAATTACAGCAGATGTTATAAACAAGGATAAAGTCTACAGCGTGCCGGTGGCGGCGCGTCCGGACTTCGTGCTGGCGCGCGGCAAAGGCGTGACCGTCTATGACGCCGATGGCAAAGCCTATACCGACTGGGTGGCGGGCATCGCCGTCAATGCGCTGGGCTATGGCGATGCCGAATTGCAGGCTGCAGTCGCCGCGCAGATGGAAACCGGTTTGATTCATGTCAGCGGCTTGTATCATACCCAGCCCATGGTTGATCTGGCGCAGAAGCTTTGCGACATGTCCTTCGCCGACAAAGTTTATTTCTGCAACAGCGGCGCGGAAGCCGTGGAAGGCGCGCTGAAATTCGCCCGCAAGTATGCCTATGTGCATGAACGTGCCAACAAGACCAAGGTCGTCAGCTTCAGCGATGCTTTTCATGGGCGCACGATGGGCGCGCTGGCAATAACGCCGAAAGCAAAATACCAGATGCCTTTTAAGCCGATGGTGCCAGGCGCGGTCCTGGGTGAATTCAACAATATCCAAAGCGCGCGCGAGGTAATAGACGCTGACACCGCCGCGGTCATTGTCGAGCCGATCCAGGGCGAAGGCGGCATCAATGTAGCCAGCGCCGAGTTTTTGCAGGCTTTGCGCGCGTTATGCGACGAGCATGATGCCGCGCTGATATTTGACGAAATCCAATGTGGCTTGGGGCGCACCGGCGATATGTGGGCGCACAGCTTTGCCGAGGTTGCGCCGGATATCATGGTACTGGCGAAACCGCTGGCTGGCGGCTTGCCCATCGGCGCGATCCTGGCTACCGATAAAATCGCCAGCGCCATGAGCCCGGGCGACCACGGCTCGACCTTTTCTGGCGGGGCGGTGGTGATGCAAGCGGCGCAGGTCGTCGTCAATCGCATCAGCAGCGCTGGCTTCCTGGAGCATGCGCGCGAGGTCGGCGAGTATCTGCTGGAACGGCTGTCCGAGCTGAACAGCCCGCATATCCTCGATGTGCGCGGACGCGGGCTGATGGCGGGCATTGAGCTGGATATCGCGCCGGGCGGAGTTGTGCAAGCCGGTTACGAACACGGCCTGCTGCTGGTCAGCTCGGGCACAAATGTCATTCGTTTCGTGCCGCCCTTGATTATGCAAAAGGCGCATGTGGATGAGCTGATTGACAAGCTGACGCAGATTTTGGAGACGATCGATGATGCTGAATAAGTCTTCAGCTGATGCTGTAGCTGGCTTCCAAGTTGCTGGCGTGCATGGGGGGCTGAAAAAAGACGGCGCGCTGGACTTTGCCTTGCTTGTCAGCGAATGTGATTGCGTGGCGGCTGGCGTCTTCACGCGCAACAAGGTCAAAGCCGCGCCGGTGCTGCTGGATCAACAGCGGCTGGCGGAGAACCCCGCCAGCATCCGCGCTGTTGCCACCAATTCAGGCTGCGCGAATGCCTGCACTGGCGCTGTCGGGATGGATAATGCGCGCGCGACCGCCAGCCTGGTCGCGGATGCGCTGGGCATCGCGGCGGAACAAGTGCTGGTCATGTCCACTGGCGTCATCGGCGCGCACCTGCCCATGCCAGCTATCGAGCGCGGCGTGGAACTATCTAGCGCGGCTTTGAGCGACGACTGGGCGGCAGCGGCGGCAGCCATCATGACCACCGATACGCGCCCGAAATTGGTATCCGCGCAAGTCGAATGCGCGGGTGGCAGCTACACCATCGCTGGCATGGCCAAAGGCGCTGGCATGATCGCGCCGGATATGGCCACCATGCTCAGCGTAATCGCCACTGATGCCGCGCTGGAGTTGGGCGATTTGCAACATGCCCTGGGCGCAGCCACGCAGCAGAGTTTCAACCGCATCGTCGTTGATGGCGATACCAGCACCAACGATACTGTGCTGCTGCTCGCCAATGGCAGGAGCGGCGTAACAGTCGCGGGCGCGGAAGACCTGGCGGCTTTCCAGGCGGCGCTGGACAAGCTGACGCGCTACTTGGCGCAGGAGATCGTCCGCGATGGCGAAGGCGTTACCAAGTTCGTCACGCTGGATATTGTCAATGCCGCGACTGTCGCCGATGCCGAACGGATTGGCCAGACCATCGGCGCGTCGCTACTGACCAAGTCGGCATTTTATGGCAGCGATGCCAACTGGGGGCGCATCGTGGCGGCGGCGGGGCGCGCTGGCACAGCCTTTGACCCCAACCGCAGCTCGCTGTGGGTGGCGGCTGGCGAATCCTCGTCCCAACCCGGTTTGCAGATTTTCGCTGGCGGCATGCCGGCTGATTACCAGGAGGCGGACGCAGCGGCTATCATGACGGAGCCGGCTATGACTTTCAGGCTGGATTGCGGGCTGGGGCAGGGCAGCGCCACCATCTGGACCTGCGACATCAGCCACGAATACATCTCCATAAACGGCGATTACCGCTCCTGACGGATGACTGACAATAATGCGGCGCTAGCGCTTGAGGACGGGCGGGTCTTCCCCGGCCTGGGCTTTGGCGTGGAGGGCTGCGCGACCGGCGAGATCGTCTTTAATACTTCCATGACGGGTTATCAGGAAATCCTCACTGACCCGTCGTATTATGGTCAAATTGTCACCATGACTGTGCCGCATGTCGGCAACACCGGCATCAACCGCGAAGACCCTGAATCCCGCCGCGTCTGGGTTTCGGGATTCGTCCTGCGCTCGCTGAGCCCCTTGGTCAGCAATTGGCGCAACCGCGGCGACCTGGCGACGTACCTGCGCGAACATGGCATCATCGGCATCACGGGGATCGCCACCCGCGCCTTGGTGCGGCATATCCGCGAGCGCGGCGTGATGCGGGCTGCCCTTGCCCATGGCCCGCTGGCATCAAAGCCCGCTGCCCTGGCGGAAATCGCGCGCAAGTCTCCCGCCATGGCTGGCGCGAACCTGGTCGATGCAGTGACGGCGTCGGCAGCTTACAACTGGACGCAGGGCAGCGACGCGCAATGGATTGAGGCGCGCGCAGAGCCGGCTGACGGACCCCTGGTGGTCGCTTATGATTTTGGCATCAAGCGCAATATCCTGCGTATGTTTGCCGATCGCGGCTTGCGGGTAACTGTCGTGCCAGCCCGGACTCCGCCAGCGGAAATCGCGCGCATGCAGCCGGCGGGGCTCTTCCTCAGCAATGGCCCAGGTGACCCAGCCGCGGTTGATTACGCCATTCATAATGTGCGCGCGCTGCTCGGGGCGCTGCCGATATTTGGCATCTGCCTGGGGCATCAAATCCTGGCGCTGGCGCTGGGCGGCGCGACCGAAAAAATGCGCTTCGGGCACCGCGGCGGCAACCAGCCCGTCAAGAACCTGGCGAGCGGCGCAGTGGAAATTGCCGCGCACAACCACGGCTTTGCGGTCTCGGCGGGGGGTGATCTGGGTGGCGGCGAGGTCACGCATATCAACCTCAACGACAACACAGTCGCCGGCTTGCGACATCGCCGGCTGCGCGCCTTTAGTGTGCAGTATCATCCGGAGGCTTCGCCGGGGCCCCACGATTCCTTTTATCTTTTTGATGAATTTGTCGACGCAGTAACTGTCAAAGCCTGACCCGCGATGCCCAAACGAAGCGACATCCACAGCATCATGGTCATCGGCTCGGGACCCATCGTCATCGGGCAAGCCTGCGAATTCGACTACAGCGGCGTGCAAGCTTGCAAAGCGCTGAAATCGCTAGGCTATCGCGTCGTCTTGGTCAACTCCAACCCCGCCACCATCATGACCGACCCGCAGTTTGCCCATGCCACCTATATCGAGCCGCTGACTGCTCCTATCTGCGAAATGATCATCGCCCAAGAGCGCCCCGACGCGCTGCTGCCCACAGTCGGCGGGCAGACCGCCCTCAACCTGGCGGTCCAGCTGCAAGAGCAGGGCGTCCTGGAACGTTACGGCGTGGAGTTGATCGGCGCGAACTTGACCAGCATCCAACTGGCGGAAGACCGGCAGCTCTTCAAAGACACCATGCACGAGATTGGCTTGCGCTGCCCCGAAAGCCGCGTCGTGAATAGCGTCGCGGGCGCGCTGGCATTCGCGGAGGAGATCGGCTACCCGATTCTGATCCGCCCCTCCTACACCATGGGCGGGGCGGGTGGCGGCGTCGCTTATGACGAAGCAGAACTGCGCGTAGTCGCTGCCAATGGCATCCAGCAAAGCCCGATTGGCGAAGCGCTGGTCGACCGCAGCCTGCTGGGCTGGAAAGAATATGAGCTGGAGCTGATGCGCGATGCCAAGGGCAATTTCGTGGTGGTCTGCACGATCGAGAACCTCGACCCCATGGGCGTGCACACGGGCGACAGTATCACGATTGCGCCCGCGCAGACGCTGACCGACAAGGAAGTCCAGCGCCTGCGCAATATGTCGCGGCAGATCTTCGACCGGCTGGGCATCACCACTGGCGGGGCGAATGTACAATTTGCCATTGACCCGGTCGCGGGCGATGTGGTCGTCATCGAAATGAACCCGCGCGTTTCCCGGTCTTCCGCGCTGGCCAGCAAAGCCACCGGCTTCCCCATCGCCAAGATCGCCGCGCTGCTGGCGGTTGGCTTCACCTTGGACGAGATCCCCAACGACATCACCCAGCAGACCCCCGCCAGCTTTGAGCCATCGTTGGATTACATCGTGGTAAAAATCCCCCGCTGGGACTTCCGCAAGTTCGCCGGCGCGGACCCCGTCTTGGGTCCACAGATGAAAGCGGTGGGCGAGGTAATGGCAATCGGGCGCACCTTTCCCGAGTCATTGCAAAAAGCCGTGCGCGCGCTAGATATTGGCATGGACGGCTTCATCAGCGATAGCTCCGCGCAGACCAGTCCCGAGGCCTTGAATGTGCCCACTGCCCAGCGACTCTTCCTGGTGGCGGCGGCGCTGGCGGGTGGCGCAAGCATCGATGACATCGTCGCCGAGACGCATTTTGACCCTTGGTTCGTGCAGCAGATGCGCGAACTGCTGGCTGTGCACAGCGCGATTGCCGGCGCGGGGCGGCGGCTACAGGATATCGGCGCGGCAGAGATGCAGCGAATAAAGCAATTTGGCTTCAGCGATGCGACTCTGGCGCGGCTCTTGTGTACAAACGAAGCGGCAGTGCGGCAGCATCGAAGCGCGCTGGGTGTCTCGGCGAACTTCTACCGAGTCGATACCTGCGCGGCTGAGTTTGAGGCGCATACGCCCTACCTGTATTCGACTTATGAAATGGAAGACGAATCCGCGCCGACAGACGCGCAAAAAGTGATGATTTTGGGTGGCGGACCCAACCGCATCGGGCAGGGCATCGAGTTTGATTATTGCTGCGTGCATGCCTGCTTCGCGCTCAAGGAAATGGGTTACGAGACCATCATGGTCAATTGCAATCCCGAAACAGTCAGCACCGATTACGACACCGCTGACCGCCTGTACTTCGAGCCGCTGACCGCCGAAGATGTCATGAACATCGTCGACCGCGAGCAGCCAGCTGGTGTTCTTGTGCAATTTGGCGGACAGACGCCTTTGAATATCGCCGCCGACCTGGAGCGGATGGGCGCGCCCATCTGGGGCACATCGGTGCAGACTATCGACCTGGCTGAAGACCGCCAGCGCTGCCACGCGCTCATGCAGCAGCTCAACATCGCGCAGCCAGCCGGCACCACCATCCGCTCCCGCGTCGAAGCCACCGCTGCCGCCGCGCAGATAGGCTATCCTGTGCTGGTGCGTCCCAGTTATGTGTTGGGCGGGCAGGGCATGGCAATCGTCTTTGACGAAGCGCAGTTGCTGGCTTGGCTGGATAAGCATGTGGCTTGGCAGGGCAGCAACGTCTTGATCGACCAATTCCTGGACGATGCCTATGAAGTCGATGTCGATGCCCTCTGCGATGGCGAGCAGGTAACAATCGGCGGCATCATGCAGCATATCGAGCAGGCTGGCGTGCACAGTGGCGATTCGGCTTGTGTCTTGCCGCCTTACAAAATCAGTTATTTTCATTTGGATATCATTCGTGAGTATACGCGGCGCATCGGCTTGGCGCTGGGCGTGCGCGGCTTGTTCAATATCCAGTTCGCCGTCAAAGACGACCAGGTCTATGTGCTGGAAGTCAATCCGCGCGCCAGCCGGACTGTGCCATTCATCAGCAAAGCGACCGGGCAGCCCCTGGCGCGCTATGCGGCGCAGATCGCTTGTGGGGATACACTGTCCGGGCTGGGCTTCACGCAAGAGCCGCCGGTGGCTGGCTTCTTCGTCAAAGAAGCCGTCTTCCCATTTCAGAAGTTCCCGGGCGTGGATACGCGCTTGGGGCCAGAAATGCGCTCCACGGGTGAAGTGATGGGGCATGCCGCGACTTTCAGCCACGCCTTTGTCAAAGCGCAGTCGGCGGCGGGTACCCCATTGCCAGAGTCGGGGGCTGTTTTCATCAGCGTCAATGACTTCGATAAGGCGGTGGTTACGCGGCTGGCGCGAGAGCTGGCGCGTTTGGATTTTGACTTGCTCGCTACCGACGGCACCGCCAGTTGGCTGCGGCGGGCGGGGGTGGCTGTGGCGCGGGTGAAGAAATTATCGCAGGGTTCGCCGCATATCCTGGATGCGATGCGCGCTGGCGAGATTGACCTCATCATCAACACGCCGCTGGGCGGGGAAGCCCACGAAGACGGCGTGACCATTCGCAGCCAGGCTTATGCCCTGGGCATCCCCATTGTAACCACCATGAGCGCGGCAGCCGCCACTGTGCAAGGCATCAAGCAACTGCGCGAGAAGCCACTCGACGTGCGCAGCCTGCAAGCGCATTATGCGACAGTCAACTGATAAAGAGCGGGAGGGCGGGCGGATGCCGGCTAGCTATGCGAAATACCTTGCCGAAGTGCTGATAGACGAAGCGGCGCTGCAAGAGCGCATCGCCCAGCTCGGACAGCAGATTAACCGCGATTATGCCGATTGTGAAGATCTGCTCTTGCTGTGCATCCTGAAAGGCGGTGTCATGTTTTTGACTGACCTGTCGCGGCATATTGAGGTGCCGCACATGATCGACTTTATGGCAGCCAGCAGCTATGGCATCGGCGCGCGCAAGACGGCTGGCTCGGTGCGCATTGATATGGACTTGAAAATGGATGTGCGCGGCAAGCATGTGCTGGTGGTCGAGGACATTATCGACAGCGGGCACACCTTGGCTTTTGTGCTGAAGACAATCCAAAATCGCCAGCCTGCCAGCCTGCGCCTTTGCGCCCTGCTCAACAAACAGTCGCGGCGTGAAGTGGCGCTGGATGTTGACTACATCGGCTTTGAGATCGAAAACAAGTTTGTCTTTGGCTATGGGCTGGACCTGGACGAGCGCTTTCGTAACCTGCCTTTTGTCGCCGTCGCCAACCCCGCTGCCCTGACCGATGAGTAACCCCCCTGCGCGCCTGGCTTGGTCGGGCTTTGTGACGGAGCTGGCTGAGCTGCTGCGCGCGCGCGGCGTGGATACCCCCCTATACCTGGTTGGCGGCGTAGTGCGTGATGCCTGGCTGCGCAAGCCGACCGATGACATCGACATCGTCGTGGGTGGCAGAGCCATCCCCCTGGCGCGGCGCGTCTGTGACTGGCTGGGCGCGGATATCTATGTGATGGATCGTGAACGGGGCGTAGCGCGCGTCTTCGTCAAGCAGGCGGGCAGGGCGCTCAGCCTGGACTTCGCCGACCAGCGCGGAAGCAGCTTGGCAGAAGACCTGCGCGATCGTGATTTCACCATGAATGCCATGGCCGCCGACTTGCTGGGCGATTGCGGCGCGTTGGTCGACCCGCTGGCTGGCGAGCAGGACCTGCGCGCCAAGGTCTTACGCCGCTGCTCGCCCAATTCCATCGCTGCCGACCCCATCCGCGGCTTGCGAGCGGTGCGCTTCAGCGCCCAATTCGACCTGAAGATTGAGCCGGCGACCGCAGCGGATATTCGCGGCTGCACCAAAGAACTGCGCGCGACTTCTCCCGAGCGCATCCGCGACGAATTCTTCAAGCTGCTGGGGCTGGGGCGAGCTGCCCGCGGCTTGCGCGTGCTTGAACATCTTGGGCTGCTGCGCATGATCCTGCCGGATATCCCGCCTGCCAACTTGCCGCATTCCTTGGCGGTTGTTGAACGGCTGGCGACGCTGCTGACGGCTATCAGCCGACGCCGCACCGACAATACCGCCGCCGCCTTTGACCTAGGCATGTTGGTGATCCAGCTCGACCGTTTTCGCCCCCGCCTGCAAGCCCACCTCGACCGGCGGTACGGCAACTGGCGCAACCATGCCCAGCTGCTGGCGCTGGCGGCGCTGCTGGAAGCGGGCAATCAAGCCGCGCTCGTCGCCGAATCGCTGCGGCTCAGCGCGGGAGAAGCGCGCATACTCAGCCAGGCGGTCAGCAATGAACTCGTCGATTTGCCAATGCCAGCCACGCGGCTTGAACAACATCGCTACTGGCAGCGGCTGGGCGCTGGCGGCATTGATGTCATCTTGTTGGGCGCGGCGAAGGCGCTGGCGGCACAAGGCGTGGCGCTGGATCAACAGGACTGGCTGCGGCGCGTCGAGCAAATCACGCAGTTGCTGGATGCCTGGTTCAATCAATACGACACACTGGTTAATCCCAAGCTCTTGCTGAGCGGGCATGATGTAAAAACTTTGCTGGACATACAATCGGGCCCGCAAATTGGGGTGGCGCTGACAGCATTGCGCGAGGCGCAGGCGCTGGGCAAGGTTACAACGCAAGAGCAGGCGCGAGCATTCCTTGCGCAGCTAAGCGCGATTGGCTCTGCCCCGCCCCCGGCCCCTTCCCGAAGCATCAGGGAGGGGAGCTAAATTCAGCCGACTCGGAGTTTCTGCCAGAGATAACCTTGCTGGAAGCAAGCCTCGGCGAAACCTTCCCTTGTTTGTCGGGAGGTAGAGAGGGTTACAAGTCGGCAAAGCGCCAAAATTGCAGCATGGTGCGGCCATAGACGCGCTGGTCGACCAGTCGCAGTCGGGTGAAAGCCAGCGCTGGCTCATGCTCTTTGGGGTCAATCTGCACAATAATCAGGCATCCCGCGTCATGCCAGGCTCGATTATTATCCAGCGCCCGCAAGGTCTTCAGCCACATGCCACGATACTGCGGCGGCGCGACAAAGATGAAGTCGTAGTGTCTATCTGGCGCGGAGTCCAGGATAGAAAATGCGCTGCGGCGGATGACAAGAGCTTTGTCCGCCAATTTCGTGTGCCGCAAGTTCTCACGGATGGTGTGGGTGGCGGCGCGGTCGGTCTCTACGAACAGGGCATGGCTTGCGCCGCGGCTCAGCGCCTCGATGCCGACGCTGCCCGTGCCGGCAAAAAGGTCCAGGAAAGCCGCGTTACGGATTTGCGCCCCGATGATGCTGAACAGCGCCTCTTTGACGCGATCCATAATCGGGCGCGTGCTATTGCTGGGCACCGCTTTCAATTTGCGGCTCCGCGCGCTGCCAGCGATGACTCGCAGGGACATGCCTAAGCCGGGCTTTCCACTGCGCTGCGCACGGCGCGGATGTTGGACAGAGGCGTGCTGGTATAGCCGCAGCCGCTCCCGCTGAGTATCAGCCGCCGCCCTTTGCATTGACGAACGGTCGTTTGGATTGTCGAACGCAGCAAACTTGGCGTTCCCAGCAGCAAATCCTCATCGCTTAATCCGCCGCAGATTGCGCTGGAAAAGGAATTGCGCGCCTCGTCCAGGGCCTTGCCAGCCGTCCCCGCGTCCCAATTCAGCGCCTGGATGGGCAGCTCATCAATCAGCCCCAGCATGGGCGCTGCGCCGCCGACCTGCGCGATAGTTAACCACCAGTGGCTGGGCAAAGCCGCCAGGATATTGCGGATGTGGGGCAGGGCGATAGCCGCATATTCGGCTTCGGAGAGGGTTTCGTAATCGGCGTATTCAATGACCAGGAAGATGCCCGCGAGGCTTTCCAGCGTTGCCAGCGCCGCGATGAAGCGCAGGGTGCTTTCGGTCAGTTGCATCAAGCCGCTGCGCAGGCGGTCGGGCTGCAAGCGCAAATCACGCAGCATTTTTTGCCGTCCCGCCAGTTGCGCCGCTTGTACGAGCGGGCTGTAAATCGTCTGTAGCAGCGGCGTCGCGTCCGCTTGCAGCGCCTTATCCACCAATTGCAAGCAGGCAACCTGCTGTGCCAGCGCGCCGCGGTCGGGGGCCAGGGGGCGCAGCTCCGTCCAATCCAGCGAGCGCCGCACGAGCCGCTTGTCGATTTCGCGGATGCCCCTTGCATCGCCGCGCCAGACATCGCTCAAGCCATAATCGCTGACCAGGAAGCTGCGCGATGGCATAGCGCGCACGAAGTCCCAATTGTAGTCGTGCTGGAAGTCGATGATCGAGCGCGCCAGATCGGTATAGCGCTGGTCGTCGCCAGGGAAATGCCGCCACAGCGCGACCGGGACGCGATCAACCGTCGCATCCGCCAGCGCGCGCTCCAGCCGTTCCCGCTTGACCATGCCGCTGCCGGGCTAGGAGACTTCCTCGAGGCGCTGTTTGATCATGCGCGAAAGCATCATGTAGCGGTCGTCAAATTTTGTTTCCAGGTCGTTGCCGCTTTGATGCCCCTCAGCATGCGATGTCTGCATGACCGCGGAAAGCGCGCTTTCGGTGATGCTCAGCGCCTGCGCGAAAGCCTTTGCCGCGTCAGCCCGCTCGCCGCTGGCTTTGTAAGCCAAGCCCAAGCCATACAGCGCGTCCACGCTTTCCGGGTGCGTCGCCAGGATGTCCTTGAACATAGTTATAGCGCCATCATTGTCGCTGTCTCGGTGCAGCCGCCAAGCCTGACCAATCTTCTCCGCTGCTGGCATAGTGGACATAGTCGCGCTCCTTTGCCGCTTCTACGCTGCCGATGCATGTAGTATAGCGCGTTATCGTGGAGTCGTCAGTATTCCGGGAAGCTGTATACATGATTTTGCCACAGAGGCGCAGAGGCACAGGGATTTGGTGTAGGGGACAGGCGGTGACTCGCCCGTTTCAATCCCGGTAGAATCAAGAAAGTAATGCGAAAATCCAGGAATGAATGTAGGGGCGAGCCTTGGCTCACCCCTACAGATTCCATTCTCACGACTTACTTGGTCTTACTTCTGTGCCCTCGTTGCCCTCTGTGTTGAAATGTACTGTCTTGCATTTTGAAGCGAGCGCCCTGGCATCTTGCCGCCCGCGCGGGCAACTGCTATGCTTCCGCCTACTGACCAGCAGCCGCAGCCATTATGCTCATCCGCGAGGCTACTCCAGCAGATTTGCCAGCCGCCAGCCAGCTCTGGTATGAGCGGCAGTGCCTCTTGCAGCAGAGCGACCCGCGCATCCAATTCGCGCCCGATGCTCTGCGTGCCTGGCAGGCAGCGGCGAAAGGCTGGCTCGCTGATGACGCAGCCGTCCTGTTCGTCGCGCAACTGTCTGAAGAGCTAGCGGGATTCCTGGCGGTGAGGATTTGCGCGGGAGAAGCGGGCTTAATCCCCGCGCGGGTGGGGCGGCTCCTGGCGATGGCTGTTGACCTGCATCAGCCACAGTCCGCATTAAGCAGTCAACTGCTGGAACGAGCGGGCGGCTGGCTGCGCGGACGATGCGTCGCCACGTTGGAAGTTGACCCGCCACTTCACTACCCGGTCGAAGTGGCTTTCTGGCGCGGCTTGGGGGCTCGTCCCTGTTCGCAGCGCTATCGGCTGCCCTTATGATCCGCTTGGCGCAGCAGTCCGATGTCGCGGGCATCAGCCAGATGTGGGCGCGGATGGTGGAGCGCCACGCTCAATTGGACGCGGCAACCTTTCGCCCGGCTGCCGATGGCGCTGAATTGTACGCGCGCTTCATCGAAGACCGGCTGGAAGATGCCTATGCGCGCATTCTGGTGGCGGAAGTCGATGGCGAGCTGGTCGGCTACATCAGTGGCGGCATCGCCGATATCAACAGCCAGCTATTTGAAGCCCAGCGCTGTGGATTGATTACGGAGCTTTTTGTCTGTGCCGGGCAGCGCCGCCAGGGAATTGGCAGTCAGTTGGTCGAGCGGCTGATGCTGTGGTTCCGCGCCTGTGATGTAAGTCGCTTTGAATGGTACACGAGCGCGCAGAACCCGGCCGCGCTGGCATTTTGGCGGGCGATGGGTGGCGAAGCGTACTTGCTGCGTATGCGCGCGCCCATCCCAGGAGGAGAAACATGACCGATTTTTTGTACCTGCGCGATAGCTACCTGCGCGCTTTTCAGGCTGTGGTGACCGAACACGACACCGGGCAAAACGGCGTCCGGCTCGACCGCAGCGCTTTTTATCCCGGTGGTGGCGGACAAGAGCCGGATCGCGGTTGGCTGCGCGCGCAGGGGGCGGAATGGCATGTCAAGACAGCGCGGCGCGGCGGCTTGCACATCATTGCCGAGGGCGAGCTGCCGCCGATCGGCGCGACTGTGCAGGCGGAACTGGACTGGGCGCGGCGCTACCCGATCATGCGCACGCACACCGCCATGCACATCCTCTGCGGCGTCATCTGGCGCGACTACCAAGCCAGCGTCACCGGCGGCAATATGCAGGTGCTTTCAGGACGCATGGACTTTGAATTCGAGCGGCTTTCCCCAGAGACCGTCAGCGATATCGAAGCCAAGATTAACCAGGAAGTAGCGAACGCCCGCCCCGTGAAAATCGACATCCTGCCCCGCGCGGAAGCCTTCCAAATCCCCGACCTCATCCGCACGAAGATCAACCTGCTGCCGCCGGGCATCAAAGAAGTGCGCACGGTCGAAATTGTCGGGCTGGATTTGCAAGCCGATGGCGGTACGCATGTCGCCAACACCAGCGAAGTCGGGCGCATCACAATCAGCAAATACAAGAGCAAAGGCGGCATCAACAAGCGGCTGTATGTGGAGCTCAGCGACTGATGCGCTACTTGCACCCCGTGCAGGCGCACGAAACTTTTGTCGCGGGCGGGCGCTATCACTTCAGCAAGCAGGGCGCGCCGCTGCAAAAAAGCGAAACCTGGACGGTGCACGCGCGCCCGGATGGCGAGCAGTTCATGCGCGTCGATGCCGATGCGCTGCGCGAAGAGGGACGGTCGATCTTGGCGGAGGCGCTGCTCGACCGGGCTGGGGCGCTGGCGCGGCTGGATATTCGTTATGAAAATACGAAGTTCCCGGGTGGCGTTCGCAGTCTGCGCGCCACCTATCAGTTCGCGGCGGGTTGTTTGCAGGTCGGTTACGAACTGAACGGGTCAACACGCCAGTACCGGGAGCTTGAGCTGCCGCCCGACACTTTGATTGATGTGCCGCTGCTGCCTTTTCGCGGGCGCACGATCGCCACATTGACTGCGCGGGGGGCTGCGCCGACCTGGCTCTTCGTGCCGACATTCGACTACGCCCAGCTGCTGCCCGGCGCGCTGCAGCAAGTGATATCGCCGGTGGCTGCGGCGGGGGCGGATTGCCTGCGGCTGGGCAAGCGCGCTATTCATACGCGACGTTTTACGTATCGAGACCGGGCGGCTGCCTACTGGCTGGACGAACACAATACGATAATTCGCCGCGTCAACGCATTTAATCAGCAGGAGATCGTCGTGCAAATCAGCGACTATGTCGCGCCCGCGTCTCATCTGGAGTTGCTGCCATGTTGAAGCGGCTGCGCATCTTCTTGAGCCCGCGCAATTTTCGCCTTTTGTTAGGCTTGCTGGCGGCCACGGGCTTGGCGAGCCTGGCGCTGACGGTAATAGGCGGCGACCAGGGCTGGGCGGTTGCGCTGCAGAGCTTGTTGCTGCTGGTCTTTCTTGTGGGCGCGGCGGGGCTGTTTCTCAGTCGGCTGCCCAGCGAGGAGCGCAAACGATGGCTGGGCTTGGCGTTGCCGGCGCTGTTGGCGATGCTGATTGGCAGCTTGGTCGCGCCGCAGCTAGGCGGGTTGTTCCTGGGCGCGGGCTTGGGTTGGATCGTCGCCGGCATGTTCATCTTTCGCCGCGCTGGTTCGGGCCATGTCAAAACCGCTGTCAAAGCCATGCGCAAGCAGGATTACAAAGCCGCTATCGCCGCCATGGATGCGCAGATCCGCGAAGAACCCCGCAAAGCCGAGCATTACCGATTTCGCGCTGAACTGCACCGGCTGGCGGGCAGGCTGTCCCCCGCGCGCAAGAATTATCAGCGCATGATTGAGCTGGAGCCCGGCTCAGCCGTGGCGCATAACGGGCTAGCCGAAGTCGAGCTGCAGGCGGGGCGGTATCCGCAGGCAGCCAAAGCGGCTCGCCAGGCGCAGGAGCTAGCGCCCGACGAATGGGTAGCCGCTTACAACCTGGGCATGATCGAAGACCGCCTGCAAGACAGCCGCGCCGTGATTCGCCACCTTGAGGCGGCGCTGGCGGCAAAAATCCCCGATTCTCGACATCGGCTGCTGGCGCATTTATACTTGTGGCGCGCGCATACCCGGCTGGATGATGCGGCTGCGGCGGAGGCGGCGCTGGCATCACTGCGGCGGGAGCGCGCCGGGCAGGAAGAATGGCAGGTAATCATGAGCGCGGACGAGGCACAGGCGCTGCGGGCGGTGCTGGCAGACGACATAAAGCAGGCGCGCCAACTTATCGCTGGCGAGCCAGTATCCATCCCCAGGTAGGCGGCGATGTCTCTGCGGCGTCTCTTGGCTTGGGTGGCGGTCTTCGTCTGTGTTGGGCTGGCTGCGCTGGGCTTCATCATCTTTGTCATCGGCATGTTGATTGAACTGGCGGACGGCATCACCCAGCCGCTTGAGCCTTATCTCTCGCCAGTCGCGCAGATGTCGCTGGCGGGCTTGTGCCTGTCGGCGAGCATGATTCTGCTGGGTTTCTTCCTGGTGGGCATCCTGCTGGCGCGACAGTCGCGGCGTTACGGCGCAGGCTATGGCGAGGCTTACCGGCTCATCCAGAATATGCAATTCCCGCAGGCGATTCAATTGCTGGAGCGGGTGCTGGCTGGCGGCAAGGTCACGCCCGACCTGCTGATGTTGCTCAGCAGCGCCTATGCCTACACTGGTCAGTTGGCAAAAGCGCAAGAAACCGCCGACCGCGCCGTGCAGCTATTTCCTAGCGATGCCGGCGCTTATATGACCTTGGCAAATGGCTATCGTATGCAAGCCAGTTATGGCGAGGCGGCGCTGGCATTGCAGACAGCCGCGCAGCTTTCGCCCGCGCAGCCGATCATCTGGGCGGAGCTGGGCTTCGTGCAGCAACTGGCGGGCGAGCAGGACTCAGCCATCGAGTCTTTCAAACACGCCGCTTTATATTCCATGCCCTCCATGTACGCTGTGCGGGTCAACTATTACCTGGCGCAGCACTTCCAAAAGCTGGGCGCGGAGGATGATGCCCGCGGCGCGACCAAACGTATGCTCGCCACGCAGCATGGCTTGCAAGCCTGGAAGTCGACCCTGCGCGCGCTGCAAGGCACAGCTTACGGCAGCTTGCTCAATTATGAACTGGAAAAAATTGAGTTAGCAATTGGCGAGGCGCAATCCATGAGCAAGCAACCAGCCTGATGCTGCGTTTCTTCACGCGGGATGCCGAGCCGAGCGCCCAAAAATGGGATGGCTCAACCCGCCTGGCGCTGGGCATGGCGATTGCGCTGCTGGTGTCTTTGCTGTTGTTGGGCTTCGCTGGTCCGCCAGAAGTACGGTTGCCGGCGCGCATCGGCGCATTTGGCACGCTGATTACCCTACAATTGCTGTTTTTGTGGGGCAAGCGCCGGGATATTTCGCCCTATCATCAAGCGCAGCGCCGTTTCATCGCGGGCGACTATGTGGCAGCGCGAGGGATACTGGAGGCGCTGCCCGAGCGCGGCATTGAATCAGTCGATGCGCTGGTCTTGCTGGGAAACAGCTACCGTAATCTGGGGCAATTCCCACAAGCGCAATCCATTTTGCAGCGCGCGCTGGATATAAAGCCGCGCCATCACCTCGCGCTCTTCAGCATGGGCAAGCTGCTGATGACGCAGGGGCAGTACCAAGCCGCGCGTGAGCATATCGAGTCGGCTTTGGAAGCCGGCTCGCCAGACATCGTGCACTTTGAGCTGGGGCAATGCTGCTTGCTGGCGGGTGATAAATCAAGCGCGCAGGCGAATTTTCTCGCCGCTCGCCCGCACTTGCAAGATACGCCCGCTCAAGCCGCCTTGCTGGAAAGTTATTTGCAGCAGTTGGGCAGCGCCAAAGCGCCGGACATCGACAGCGAAACCCTCCAGCATTGGCGCGACGAAGCGCGGAAAGCCACTGCCACAGCCTATGGCGAGCACCTGCGCCAAGTCATCCGCGACTGGGAAGCATCCAAATAGCTCGCCCGCCACTTGACTCGACCCTTTATCCAATCCACAAATTCAGTCATAATCGCCGCTGAATCCGTTTGTCTGCGGGGAAATGCGCGCATGTTCAGTGCAGTCGATACCAGGGTAAACAGCGAGTCCATCAACCGGCTCGAGCAGCAGCAGTTGGACTTTTGGCGCTTCAAGCGCATTTTCGAACGGACGACCGAAGGGCGTGAAGACTCTCCCCGTTATGTTTTCTACGAGGGACCGCCCACCGCCAATGGCAAGCCGGGCAGCCATCATGTGCTGGCGCGCGCCTTCAAAGACATGTTCCCGCGTTACAAGGTCATGCAAGGCTATTATTGCCTGCGGCGCGGCGGTTGGGATACGCATGGCTTGCCGGTTGAGATCGAAGTGGAAAAAGAACTGGGCTTCGACCGCAAAGCGCAGATTGAAGACTACGGCGTCGCCGAGTTCAATGCCCGCTGCCGCGATAATGTCTTCCGCCACATCAATGAATGGGAAAAACTGACCGAACGCACGGGCTTCTGGGTCAATCTCGACGATGCTTATATTACTTTTTCCAATGACTACATCGAAAGCGTCTGGTGGATTCTCAAACGTTTTTGGGACAAAGGTTTGCTCTACCGCGGTTACAAGGTCGTGCCCTATAGCCCTTCATCGGGCACGCCGCTGAGCAGCCACGAAGTCGCCCAGGGTTACAAGACCATCACCGACCCCAGCGTCTTTGTGCGCTTCCCGCTGCGTGACAAGCCCGGCGTTTATATGCTCGCCTGGACGACCACTCCCTGGACGTTGCCCGCCAATGCCGCTTTAGCGGTTGGCGCGGATGTCTCTTATGTCTTGGTCGAAGGTCCCGCGCCGGATAGCGAAGACAGCGAGCAGCTTATCATCGCCGAAGCGCTGATGGAACAAGTGCTGCACGACGCCTCCGCCTACCGCATCGTCGACCGCATGACCGGCAAAGATCTACTGGGCTGGCGCTATCAGCCCCTCTATACCTTCTTGCCGGTCGAGCAGGACTATGCCTATGTGGTGGCGGCGGATTATGTCAGCACCAGCGATGGCACTGGCATCGTGCATACAGCGCCGGCTTATGGCGTGGACGACCTGGCAACGGGCAGAAAGTACGACCTGCCTGTGCTCATCACGGTCGATGAAAGCGGCTGCTTCGTCGATGCCGTCAGCAACTTCCGCGGCATGTGGTTCAAGGATGCTGACCGTCATATCATCGCCGACCTCAGCGAGCGCGGATTGATGTATCGGCGCGAAAGCACCGAGCACAGCTACCCGCATAACTGGCGCGATGGCTCGCCTTTGATGTACTTCGCCCGTGAAACCTGGTTCATTGATACAGTCAAATACAAGCAGACCATGATCGACTTGAACCAGACCATCAAGTGGGTGCCGGGGCATGTGCGCGATGGTCGCTTTGGCAATTGGCTCGAGGACCTAAAAGAATGGTCGCTGGGCAGGGAGCGCTATTGGGGCACGCCACTGCCCGTCTGGCGGGACGAGAGCAACGGCGAGATGATCTGTGTGGGCAGCGTGGACGAGCTGAGCGAACTGGCTGGCGCTGACCTCAGCGAGTTGGACCTGCACCGCCCCTATGTAGACGAAATCACTTTTGATAACCCGACAGGCGAGGGCGGCACCATGCGCCGTGTGCCCGAAGTCATCGATGTCTGGTTCGATAGTGGCGCCATGCAGCTGGCGCAGTGGGCTTTCCCCCAACAGAACCGCGATATCCTGGAAGAGCAGCATCCCGCTGATTATATCTGCGAGGCAGTCGACCAAACCCGCGGCTGGTTCTACAGCCTGCATGCCATCGCCGCCATGCTCTTTGAGACAGTCGCTTTCAAAAATGTCATCTGCCTGGGGCACATCCTGGACGAAAATGGGCAGAAGATGTCCAAGAGCAAGGGCAATATCGTCGATCCCTGGGAAGTCCTGGAGCAGGCTGGCGCGGATGCCTTTCGCTGGTACCTCTACACCTCGGGACCACCCGGCGAGCCGCGGCGCTTTTCTATCAATCTGGTCAACGAAGTCATCAAGAAGTTCTGGTCGACGCTGTGGAATACCTACGGCTTCTTCGTTACTTACGCCAATATCGATGGCTGGACGCCCGCTCAGCCCGCGCCCGAACCCGCGCAGCGCGACCCGCTCGACCAATGGCTGTTGGCGGAATTGCACAATCTCATCCAGGTTGTCACCGACGCCTTTGAGGACTATGACGCGACGAATGCGACGCGCCCCATCGAAGATTTCGTCGAGCGCCTCAGCAATTGGTATGTGCGCTTGAGCCGCGACCGCTTTTGGAAGAGCGATGTCGACGACAGCAAGTTATCCGCCTATGCCACCCTGTACGAAGCCCTCTGCACTGTCGCGCAGTTGCTCGCGCCGACCATGCCTTTCCTCAGCGAAGCGATGTATCGCAATCTGGCTGCCGAGCAATTCAGTTCCTTGCCAGAGAGCGTGCATCTCTCGCAATGGCCCATAGCCAAAGCGTCGCTGCTGAACGACGCGCTCCGCGACGAGATGGCCTTGGTGCAGCGGCTGGTCAGCCTGGGTTTGGCAGCCCGCAACGCCGCGCAACTGGGCGTGCGGCAGCCATTAGCCAGCGCGCAATTCGCCTTGCGCGACCTTGCCGAGGCGCAGGCGCTGGAAGGCCACGCCGCTTTGATTAAATCCGAATTGAACCTTAAAGCGCTGCATATCATGGGCGCGGACGAAACTGCCGAAATGAGCGCGACCACCCGCTATCGTCTCAACCCGCTGCCGCGTTTTTTGGGGCGTAAATTTGGCCGAGACTTCAAAGCCATCCAGACAGCATTGCGCGATGGCGAGCAGGATTTTGTGCGCCCTTACGCCTTGCAGCTGCTGGACGGGCAAGATATCACGTTGGAGCTGGACGGCGCGCAGTTTGAGATATTGAACCAGGAATGCGAGGTCAAAGTCAGCGTCGAGATTCCACCGGGCGCAGTCGAAGATGGCGGCTATATGGTCATCCTGGATACGCAGTTGACGCCCGACCTGGTCGCGGAGGGCTTGGCGCGCGAGCTCGTCCGCCGCATCCAGAACCTGCGCAAACGGGCTGACTTCGCCATCGATGATCGCATCAATATCGTCTATTGCGATGCCAGCGATAGCCTAGACGATGCGCTGCAGAGATATCACGGCTACATTAGCGCCTATACCCTGGCTGACACGCTGCATGCCGGCGCGCCGACTAATGCTTATGTGAGCGAGACCATCGATGTCAAGGGGCAGCGGGTTACGATTGGTCTGCGCCGCGCGCGCTAGTTTACCTAAGCCACCCCTTCTCTTTCGCAACTCGTTGGCAAAATCCGCGTGCGCTTTGCCTCCCCTTGACTTGTCGGGGGGGGACTGAGGGGGCGCTGGATAGAATTAGCTATTTCTTCCAATGCTATTTGCCATTTCGCCGTTTTATATCCTTTGCATGCTCTTTTCGACTTGTTATACTTGTAGATATTGTACAAATATGCCGCCCATCGCGGCGCTGGTAAGCTGGTTGCTGGCATAGTCTGCGCCAGCGCGGGTCGGAAAATAGCCGGGATTTGGTGATGTCGGACAAGAACACAGCCACTTTGCAATCACTGCTGCGCTATTCGCTGCCGCTGGGCGCGAACCTGGCGGCTGGCGACCCGGAGACGCAAGTGAATTGGGCGGTTACAATCCGCGCGCAGCCACCAGCCTTCCCGGATATCTATGGCGGCGAGCTGGCGCTGGTTTCGATGGATGTGCTGCGTAGCTTTGACAGCCGCTTGACACTTGCCAATGTGCTGCGCCAGTTGGTCGAGGTCGGCGTGAATGCGGTGCTGGCGACTGGCTCGGCTGATGCGCAAGCCATCCAAGCCGCCAATAAATGCGGACTGTCGCTCTTGCTTGTCCCCGCAGAGACTAGCTTGACCTCGGTCGAGCGCGCGGTGAATTCACTAATTTTGAATCAGTCGGCGCGGCTGACCGAGCGCGCAATCGAAATCCAGCGACAACTGACCCGTCTGGCGGCTGAGAATCGTGATTTGCCTAGCCTGCTGCAAGTGATGTCACGTTCGACTGGCAAGCCCTTGGTCGCGCATGATGGCGCTGGTCAATTGCTCGCCCAGGCGCTGCCCTATGGCGGACGCCGCAGAAGCAATGGGCAAAATCAAAACCCCGCGCAGCTCGCTGATTTTCAGCGCTGGCTGGGAGAGGAATCGCCGTCTCTGCCCGGCGCAATCAGCGCTAGCCCACTGGGCTACACGACGGCGCTCCAGGTGGAGAAGCGCGTGGCTGGCTATCTCTCGCTGGTAGATAGCGCCGCCAGCCTAGCTGAGTTCGACCGCTTGGTGCTGACCTATGGCGCGGATGTCTGCGCGATAGAAATGGCGAAGAACCGCGCCATCGCTTCGGCTGTTGAACAAACGCGCGGCGACTGGATTCAGATGTGGTTGAGCGGCAGCCCTGCTGATGAAGACCTGCTGCGTGCGCGCGCCCAGCAAGCCGGTTTTGCCGCTGGAGCCGCCTATGTGGCAGTGGTCTTCCGCGCTATCAGCGAGGCAGGGCAATCGCGGACGCTGGAGGCGCTCGTCCCGCTCGTGCGTGATGACATGTCGCGCCGCCAGCTTGAAGGCGCAGTCGGCAGCTATGTCGAGACCATTGTGGCGCTGTACCCGATTGACGAAGCCGACAGCAATTCCTTGCCCAGGCTGCGCTCGCTGGTGGAGGCGCTGCGCGACCAATTGGCGACGCGCGCGCCACGCGAACAGGTCGCCGCTGGTATCAGCCGCCCGGCTGCGGGGCTTTCGATGCTGCGTGATGCCTACCGCGAAGCCAAAGACGCTATCGGCATCGCCAGCCAACTGGGCGACCATGAAGACGCTACTTTCTATAGCGACCTGAAGCTCTATCAACTGCTGCTGGCTTTGAAGGAGCGCAACCTGCCGCATTTGCAGCAATTCCATGATGATGCCTTGGGTCCTTTGGTAGCGCATGACCGCAACAAACGCAGCGAGTTGGTGCGCACGCTAGCGGGATTCTTCGCGGCAAACGGCAACCTGGCGCGGGCAGCCCAGGAACTGGATGTACACCGCAATACGTTGGTCTACCGGCTGGAGCGCATCGCCGAGCTCACCAAGCTCGACCTAGACGATGCTGATAACCGCCTCATCCTGCACATGGCGCTGAAGACGCAGCGGGTCTTGGCGACGATTCCGGAATAATTCCCCACCCCAACGCTTCTCCCCGTCCGCTTGTGTGTCTACGCGGCGCAAAATGAGGGAGGAGCTTTAATGCTACAGAATCACTGGAAAAACTCCCCTTCCCTCGTCCAGAGGCCGGGGGTTGGGGGTCTCAGCTTTCGTTGACGATCTTGTGCGCCAGGGGCGGCGCGATCTTGACGAAGTGGTCGCCTGGACGCCGCAGCAGCGCATACAGCGGCTCGGCAGCCTGCGACTGATGATTCTCTTCCAGCGTGCGGATGTAGGCATTCAGCAGTTCGCGCAGGTCGTCTTCGCCATCGTCATCCAGCGGATGAATCTGCACGACGGAGCCAGCGGCGATGCGATTGCGAATCGCGTCAATGGTCAAGCCCATTTTCGGTTGCACACGCTGATAAACGACGCCGCCAGTCATGCCAGCACAGATCCAAGGTCCGGGGTCGCCCAGCACGACTGCCCGCCCGGAGGTCATATATTCAAAGGCATAGCCCTTGAGGTTGGCGCGCGCGCCCAAACCACCCAGCGAGTCATTCAGCGGTTCACGGATTTCGCCGCCAAAGACGACGTCAGCGCCACTCATGCGGATGCAAGCCCGGGTATCGGCATCGCCCTGCACGATGAACAAGCCACCCTGCGCCCCATAAGCAAAGCTCTTGCCCACCGAGCCATCCAGCCGCTGCCCGTTGTGATTCAAGCCTTTGAGGATGGCGACTTTGCTGCCCGCGGCGCATTTGCCAACGCCATCCTGCGCGCCGCCCTCCACCAGCACATTGACCGGATCATCAATGAAGGCAGCCAGCCCGTTACCGGGGATGGCCGAATTGCTGAAGCTCAGGTTGATGGCGCGGATGCGGTTGGCTTGCGGGATTGCCTTGCGTTTGATTGCGCCGGTTAAGTGCGTGCCCAGCGCGCGGTCCATCGCCATCACCTGCTCATCATCATAAGTCAGCTCAAAGTCGCCTTTCGCCACATATTCGGCGACGATATCGGTGATTTGCTTGCTGACGGTGTTGCGCGGACGGCTGATGCGGCGGCCACCGGGCTGTGCAGGGGTCTTCTGCCTGCGCGGTACCGGCTTCAACAAGCCCGCCAAATCAATACGGTCATGATGTGACCTTTGATAGAGCAGGTCGGCGCGACCGACGATCTCCTGTAAGTTGCTGATGCCCATCTTCGCCAGCCACTTGCGGATATCGTCCGCCAATTCATCGAACATTTTGACAATGCTGTGGGCGGAACCGCGCTCCTCGAAGGGTCGGAAAGCCTTGAAATTGCGCTTCTCGGCTTCTTCGACGGTTTTGACATGCGTGGTGATGCCGACATGGCAAGTGCCATCCTGACAGCCGCGGCAAATCGTGCAGCCCACTGCCACCATAGCCAGCGTCGCAAAGCCGACTCGGTTGGCACCCAGGCAGACCATTTTGATGACATCGCGCCCGCTTTTCATGCCGCCATCGACCCACAGCTCGACATCGTCCCGCAAGCCACTTTCGATCAAGTGGCGATGCGCCAGCCACACGCCAAGCTCAGCCGGCAGCCCGACATGGCGCAGGGCATGCGCGCGCGCCGCCCCCGTTCCGCCGGTGTAGCCGGTGATAGTGATGATGTCCGCGCCGGCTTTCGCCACGCCCACCGCGATGATGCCGATGCCCGGCACGACCGGCAGCTTGACCGATACCTTCGCGTGTGGATTGGCGGTCTTCAGCTCGTCAATCAACTGCGCCAGGTCTTCGATAGAATACAAATCGTGGTTGTTGCTGGGCGAAATCAAGCCGACGCCCGGCGTGGTGCTGCGCACAGCGGCAATCTGCTCGGTAACTTTGTAGCCGGGCAGGTGGCCGCCTTCGCCGGGTTTCGCGCCTTGGCCGATCTTGATTTCAATATAATCAGCCGCATTCAAAAAGGCGCTATTCACGCCGAAGCGCCCGGATGCCACCTGCTGGCCACGGTTGCGCGGGTGCTTGCCCAGCAGGTCGTGCACCTCGCCGCCTTCGCCATTCATGCAGATGATATTCAGCAAATGCGCCGCTTCCGCATAGGCTCGGTAGGCCAGCTCCCCCTGCGAGCCGAAGGACATCGCGCTGATTAGCACTGGCATGTCGTAGCCGGCGATGCTGATGTCGACCTCTTCCGGCGCGACGGGCGCTTCGCTCTTTTTCAGCCCCAGCACATGGCGCAGCGAAACCGGCATCCGGTTTTCCAACTGGAGCAAGGTCTGCGTATAGTCGTCGAAGGCAAGTTCACCATGCGCGACAGCTTCGGCTTTCTTCCACATCTTGGGGTAAAAGCGCTCGGGGTTTTTGAGGCGGGCGCGCACTTTGCCACGGAATTCCTGGGCGCGGGCTTCGGCATCGTTGTGCAACATGCCCCAGGTCAAGCCGCGGCCGGTCGAGCCGAAATAGTTGGGCGTACCCAGCAGGTGGGCGATATTGCGCGACAAGCCGATCGAGCTGAAGCTGTGCCCATAGCCGCGCAGCTCATGGCAGCCCACGGTCGATGTGATTTTTTGCAAGCCCGCGTGGACGGCTTTGAGCGTATTGCCCAGCGCGATTTCTACCTGTTCAGGGATGAGCGGTTTACGGCTGCCACGCGGCGCGGTGCCCAGGCTGACGGCATACAGGGCATAAGGCAGGATGGCATTCGCGCCCAGGCTGAGGCAAATCGCCAGGTCATGCAAGTCGCGCAGCGCGCCCGAACGTACAACCAAGCCAGCGCGCCGCCGCAGGTTGGGCTGATGGTCGGCTTGACGCAGCGCCTTATCCACCGCAGCCACCGCCAGCAGCGGGTCAATATACAATTCTTCGCCCGTGGCGATCGCGCTATCGTCCAGGATGATGCACTGCGCGCCGCCGAGCACGGCATCTACCGCGCGCGCTTGCAATGCCTCGACGGCTCGGTCGACGCTGGTATCCGCCGGGCAGCCCATCGACAGGCATTCCAGGCTGCCCGCGAAGATCTCCGCCAGGTCTTCGATCAACAGTGTGCCATGCCGTGTGACGATAGCGCGCAGCAGCTCGGCATCCTGGAATTCAGGCGGCGCTTCGAGCAGCAGCGGCATCTGCAAGCGGATTAGCTGGTCACTTTGGTCGCGCCCGCTGGCGATCTCCGGGCGGCAGCCAATCAGCGCTTGCGACGAGAACTGCGCTTGTTCGCGCTCGCGGTCGATGGAAGGGTTGGTAACGACAGCGATGGTTTCTTTGAAATAGTCAGCCAGGTTGGCGCGGGTATTGCTCAAGGCAGCCAGGGGACCATCCCAGCCCAGGGAGCCAATCTGCTCCTTGCCGTTCTCAGCCAGCGCTTTGACGATCTCGACATGGTAACGCTCCCAGCCGAAGCCGGACATGACGGCGGCATTGGTTTTGATTGGCGCGTCCGTCCAAGGCAGCTTGGTGACGGTGGCTGGCGCGGCTTGCACCCGTTCTTTCACAGCCACTGGCGCGGCGACTGACGCGGGCTGCGCTTGCGGTTGATGTCCGCCGCCATTGGGCTGCGGGCGCAGGGGATAGCTGGTCATGGGCAAGCTGCCTGCCCCATCGCCATTGGATTGCCAGATGTCGCCCGCGGCTGGGCTGTAGGGCTGGCGATCGCGGTAGCGGCTGTAGACAAATTGCTGGATAGCGGGGTAGTCCATGACTTCGACTTCTTGGCCGCTGCGAATGCGCAGGGCGATTTTCTCGCCGGGCGACATCGGCTTGGGGCTGACAGACATCGAATCCAGCGCATAGACGCCGCGCTCGGAGGTGATGAAATGTTCTTTCTCGGTCTCGCCATACCACAAGGGACGCAAGCCCAGGGCATCGACGCTGAAGACGGCTTGGTCGCCCAGACGCGCCACGACGGCGGCTGGTCCTTGCGCGAAGGGACCAAAAGCCTGGCGCATTTCATCATACATTTCGTGGATTTCAGGCGCGGATTGAATCAAATCGTGCTCAAAGGGCGGGAAGATATGCTCCATCGCCTCGACCAAATCTAAGCCCTTGCGCATACACAAGGCGTAGATGGTGCGGTCAATATCCTGCGAGTCGGAGCCGTTTTCGACCATGGGGATATTCAACATCTCTGATTCCAGGCGGAAGCGCGAGATGGTGTTGAACTCGCCATTATGGCCGATGAGGCTGAAGGGCTGGGCGCGCTCGAATATCGGGTTGGTGTTGGTGCTGTAACGGGCATGTCCCATGGTGATCGATGAGGCGTAGTCGGGGTCGCGCAGTTCAGGATAATAGCGGCGCAGAATCTCGATGGTGCCTTGCACTTTGTAGACGACGCTGTGCGCGGAGAATGACGGGAAATGCACTTGCAGCTCTCGCTCCAGTTGCACTTGCAGTTCAAAGAGCGCCCGGTCGAGTTTGCCCGAGTCAACTTGCCCGTTGATGCCGGCAATCTGCCAAAAGACCGGCTCGTTCTTTTCGGCATTGGGCCCCAGGACCTGCGAATTGACCCGTCCCGCTCGGTCGACGAGGATGTGCAAGCCGGCTTCGCTTACCTGGTGGCAAATCTGATCGACGATGTAGTGGGCGCGGTTGCGGTCGTGGGCGGGGATCATCACATGCGCCACCCAGAAGTTACGGTCGGTGGCCAGGGAAGAGCGCAGGCCCGCCGCAGCCAGCCACTTCGTCCATAGCTGCCGCGGGATATCGGTGAGTACGCCGACGCCATCGCCCTCGCCATTGATGTAGCCGGTGCGGTGGCCCATGCGCGTCAAGGCTTCGATCGTGCGTTTGACATTGCCATGCGTGGCTTGCCCGCCCTTGCGCACGGCGCAAATCAAAGCGCAGGCATCGCGGTGCTCGCGGTCTAGCGGGTGCAAGTCGGCGAATGGATCGGCGGAGCCCATTATCATTGGCGCATTCATAGTCTGCCCTTCGGGTAAAAAAGCGATTCCCGATAAGAAAAGCGCGGCGCAAAGCCCGCCAGTCTTCTGGCTATTTTAGCAGACAAGCGGCGCGGCGACAATAGGCACGCCTTATAAACAACGAATGGACATTTTTCCAAGACCTTTGTGCAATTTGCATAAAGGCAGGATGAATTGCTTGTCGACAGCCGCTATGGTTTCGCTCATTCCAGCCCCAGCAGCCGCCGGATGGTGAGCGCCAGGTGCAGCGCCAGGCGGGTCTCGGGGCGGCTCATATCAATGCCAGCAATCTCGTTGATGCGATTCATGCGGTAGAGCAGGGTATTGCGATGTACGATCAACGAATCGGCTGTTTGCGACAAGTTGCCATGGCAGGTGAAGAAGGCTTCCAGGGTCTTGATGAGGTCGGCATTCTGGCGAGTGTCATACTCGATTAGCTTGCCCAGGGTATGCGCGCAAAAGCCGACCAGCTTTTCACGGTCGCTGAGGCTCATGATCAGCTGATAGACGCCCAGGTCGCCGATGAATAGCGGAATATCCGTTTGCAGGCGGGCAGCCAATTCGCAGGCTTGCACGGCATCGCGGTAGCTGGAGCGCCAGGCTTTGATGTCTCGCGCTACTTGCCCGAGTCCGATTGCCGCGCGGCTGTTGGGAAATTGGCGGCTGATTTCGCTGCTGAAGGCTTCGGCAAGCGCCAGGCTGTTATCAATGGGATGCTCGTAATCGGTGGCATGGAAGACGACGACTTCGCCCTCGCGCTCGCGGATCCAGACCAAGGCGGCGGCTTCCTGGCCGGCTATGCTGGCATTGACGATTGTTTCCAGCCGGCGCAAAGATGGATGAATCGCGCCGCGCCAAGCCAGCACAAATGCCAGGTGGCTGCGGGTCATATCATGCTGGAAGCGCTCGCCCTGGCGGATGGCTTCCTGCGGGCTGACATCGCCCAGCAGCAGCCTATCCAGGAAGGTGCCGCGCAGCCGTTTTTCGGTTTCATTGACGGCTTTCTGCTTTGCCATCTCCAGCGCGCAAGCCGCCGCCCCGTGTTCACAGATTAGCTGGTCGATCTCGTCCAGTTCGCGCTCGCGCCCGATAATCGAAAGGTAGCCGCGCCCAAGGTTGCTGGTGATGATGGGCGCAATCAGCCGCGCCATGCCCGACACCGGCAGCGCTTGCAGCAGCACGGGCGGGTCGACCTCGACAACGCGGTGGCGGTCGTGCAGCTCGACGGGCAGGTTGTCTTGCTTTTTGAGGAAGAGTTCAATATCGTCCCAACTGCCGACAAATTCTGGCTGCAAAATTTGTGAGATGGGGTGCAGGCGCTTGTCATGCAGGATGACATTCTTCTTGCTCAGGCGCGCCATTGCCGTCAGCAGCCCGTCCATGCCTTCGTTGCGCGATGAAATCTGCGTGAGTTGGCGATAAATCTGCGTGCCGCGGCGATCAATCTGCCCTTTGCGGTCGACCAGCAGGCTGACAATCGTGCGCTCAACCTCACGAATGCGCATGTCGGCATCCAGCCCCAGCACGGGCAAATGCTGCGCCTTGGCTTCCGCCAGCGCCGTTACGGTCACCTCGCCATAGACCGCCACGCCAGCCGCGCCAACCCGCGCCGCCCACTGCACTAACTCGATATCGCTGCGCGCATTGGATGGATTGCTCACCGGCGCAATCAATATCAGTTCGCGCTTTTGCACAAACTTGGCGTCGATGTCGTCTTCGGGGTAGATGATGGTTGTCCAGGAGACTGGCTGGTCGAGCAAGCCCTCGCCCGAGACGATGCGCGTGCTCAATGGCAGCGCGAGCTTGCGGATTTCTTCGACTGTGAGGCTGTGCGCTCGCTGTAGCGGCATTGCGGCGGCGACCATCTGTACTTGTACAGAGTATACAAGGTCTTGGGCAAGTTGCCTAGTAGTGAGGATTGTCTCAGTAAGACAAAGTAAGTCGTGCGACTACAGCCCCCATCCCCCGGCCCCTTGCCCCGAATCTTTATCGCAAATCCGCGCCCCCGAGACGGAGAGGGAGGGGGGTTGG
>VXNO01000137.1 GCA_009840575.1 Chloroflexota bacterium
CCCCGCCCCACCCCCGTAAGATTAAAGCTGGCAAGGCTCTAGCCAAGCGACTTAATGGTTCGGCAATGGAGAAACAACTGGTGAACATTTCTGCCTCGCATCCCGCAAATGGAAAGTCAATTTCTAGCTTACGATAACGTTAGCGCAGGTGTGGATGAAAGTCAAATACGCCAAGCGACAGCGCCCTTCACGTCGATTCGGAGCCTCAGTGACAAAAATGATTGTACGCGATTGCCCTCAGCATACCCTGTAGAATCGCGCCAATTTGCGGCATGATGAGCGTCTGTCCGCCGCAACGAGCCAAAGGAGCCGCCGCCATTAACGCCAAGATACAAATCTCAATTGACGTGATTGACCTGGACGAAGCGCTGGCGCTGGCGGAAGCATCGGTTGCCGCTGGCGTCGACTGGCTGGAAGTCGGCACGCCGCTGCTGCTGGCTGAGGGGCTGCATGCGGTGCGCGCCTTCCGCAGCCACTTCCCGGATACACCCATCGTGGTCGACCTGAAGACCATGGACGGCGCGGGTTTGGAAGCCGAGATGATGTTCAAAGCTGGCGGCGACATGGTCGTGGTGATGGGGCAGGCGCATGACGCCAGCATCATCGAGCAGGTCAAGATGGCGCGGCGCTATGGCAAGCAGGTGATGTGCGATGTCATGCTCTGCGCCGACAAACCCGCCCGCGCCCGCCAGGCGCAAGACCTGGGCGTCGACTATATCATCGTGCATACGGGCTTCGACGAGCGCAACCTGCTGCCTGGGCTCAGCCCCCTGGATGATTTGCCGGCGGTGCTGGCGGCGGTCGATATTCCTGTGCAAGCGGTGGGCGGGCTGAGTGTGCCGCAAGCCATCGAGACCCTGCGCATGGGCGCGGAAATTGTCGTCTTTGGCGCGCCGCTGGTCATCAGCGGAAAAGAGTTCAAAGCGGCTGACCCCAACTTCGCCGTGCAACTGCGCGAGATCGTGCGGGCGGTGCGGGTGGCTGGCTAGCCTGCCCTCACATATCCCCGTAATAATCCCTGACGATGTAATGATGGTCGCGCGGCGGACGCAGGAGATGAACATCTTGCGAGGGCCGCGGCGGCAGTTTAATCGGCTTCGGGATTACATCCTCGTAGGGAATCGCTTCCAATACATTGCGAATCACATTGAGCCGCAGACGCCGTTTGTCGTTGGATTCAATCTGCCGCCAGCGTGATTCCGGGATGTCCGTATGCTCGATCATGACATCCTTGGCTTTGGTAAACTCCAGCCAGCGGGTCCGCCCTTCGATGTCGATCGGGCTGAGCTTCCAGCGGCGCATCGGGTTAGCCGCCCGCGCTTGAAAACGGCGCTCCTGTTCTTCATCGTCCACCGACAGCCAAAACTTGAGCAAGGTAATGCCGTCATTAATCAGTAATCGCTCGAAAACCGGGGCATTGCGTAAGAAGTTCCAATACTGCTTGTCGGTGCAAAAGCCCATCACGCGCTCGACGGTGGCGCGGTTGTACCAACTGCGGTCAAAAACGACGATCTCGCCGGCGGCTGGCAGGTGCGGCACATAGCGCTGGAAGTACCACTGCGTCTGTTCGCGGTCGGATGGCTTGCCCAAAGCGACCAGGCGAATATCGCGCGGCTGCAGCGGCTCCATGATGCGCTTGATGGTGCCGCCTTTGCCAGCGGCATCGCGGCCATCAAAGGTGATCATCACCCGCATCTCCTGCTGTTTGATCCAGTATTGCCACTTCACCAGTTCAAATTGCAGGCGGGCGAGCTCGCGTTCATAAAATTTCTTCTTGAGACGGCGGCGCTTCTTCGCGCTTTGCGACATTACGCACTCCTTTCCATCGCGCCTACCATAACAGATTGCCTATTCTTGCGCGAAACGATTCGCCACAGAGGCACAGAAGTAGAACCAGAAAGTAATGCAAAAAAATACAGAACGGCTGCAGAGGACGAGACAAGTCTCGCCCTCCGTTTTCTACACTG
Source organism: Chloroflexota bacterium (assembly GCA_009840575.1). GTDB lineage: Bacteria > Chloroflexota > Anaerolineae > Aggregatilineales > Phototrophicaceae > UBA6055. Next base: position 1,968 of record VXNO01000137.1, read on the forward strand.
CTTCTGGGCAGCCCAAGAGCCTCCCCATGTTCAGATAGCCGATTACATGTCGCCGTGCATGCCGTCCATGCCGATGCCATGATGCGCGGCCAACGCGGACGGATCGCCATCTTCCGCCAGGCTCTCCAAACCATGACCATAATCGGGCGCGCCTGAGGTGAAGAGGAAGCCGTGCTTCATCATCATCATGCCGTCATCCATGTCGTCGTGCATCATGCCGTCGTCCATGTCTTCATCGTGCATGTCGTCCATGTCTTCATCGTGCATGTCGTCCATGTCTTCATCGTGCATGTCGTCCATGTCCTCGTCATGCATGTCATCCATGTCTTCATCGTGCATGTCGTCATCCATGTCCTCGTCGTGCGTGTGGTCCATGTCCTCGTCATGCATATCGTCCATGTCCTCGTCCATCATCATGTCATCGTGCATCATCATATCGTCCATCATCATCATGTCGTCAGATGATTGAACGACCCAGAAGACGGGCGTGATGGGCGAGGGATACATAGACATGTCGGAGACATTTTCGATGCGCACGGTGATATGGCCCATGTCGCCGGGCGTCAGCGTGACCGCGACAATCTCATCAGCAGTGGGATAGCTCAAGTTGTCGTCGAGGTCGCTGGCGAGGCGAACCATGCCGTCGCCGGCTGGGCCGCTGTTGGGCGCGGGCTGGCGCGGGGCTTGGTACATGCCTTCCCCAATCCGCTCGTTGCGTTCAGTGCCCAGATCCCAATAGTAGACCTGGTCGGTAACATCGCCGCTGACTGGCTCGCCCATGTCGTAGAGAGCGATGCCGTATTCATTGGGCGCGAGGAAACCATCGTTGGATTGAGCGAGCATGGTGGCGAAGGTCAGGCTATCGCCCTCGTGGGCATGGAGGACGAATTCATAAGCGCCGCCGGGCAAGGCAGGTCCAGGACCATCAGCGCCGACTGGCACAGCCGCGACGCCGCCTTCTGTATATGGCATGCCCATTGCCATGTCGTCGTGACCATCATGGCTGTCGGCGAGAACGACGCTGCTACATATCAGCAACAGCAAGACAAAAAGGAAACTTAATCTACGCATTGGGAACACTCCTATAACTCGGTTTCTGAGCAGGCAATCCTGCACTGATAGTATAACAAGTCAATTCGCCAGTAACTTAACAAATTATAACAGACCGCCAGCGTCTACGCGGCGCAAAATGAGGGAGGGGCTTTCATACTACAGAATCGCTGGAAAGACTCCCCTTCCCTAGCTTGCTGGGGCAAGGGGCAGGGGAATGGGGTTGTAGTGGACCTGGAAAGCCGGGCGAGCCTCATGGCTGCCAGCGCGTCGCTTCGATGAATCGTTCGCCATCGCCACCGGGCGCGTCATTAAAATAATAGGCCGCCACCACCGTGCCGTCATCGAGTTCCACCGCCCGCACATAACCCATATCGCCATTCGCGCCGCCGCCGCGCAGCAGGGTTTCGCCGCCCCAGTTGATTCCACCGTCTTCGCTGAGGCGCGCGCAGATAGCATAGCTGTCGCGGTTGCCGTAGAGCAGCGCCAGCCGCCCATCGCGCAGCGCCAGCAGACACGGCGGATTGCCACTGTGACCGGGCCTCTGAAATGCGACCGGCTGGCTGATGCGCCGCCAGCTTTCGCCTAGATCATCCGAAGCGAATAGGTCGATATGGCTGAGCCCGCTGGTGCCAATGCGACAACGCCGCGCGCACAGCAGAGTCTCATTACGTAGCTGCACGCTGCCGGGCATAATCGCGAAGTCGCCGCGGGCAGCCAGGTCCGCGCCCACTTGGGAGAGAAGTTGGAAGCTGCGCCCGCCATCCCGCGTCCGCACGCAGATGACGCGCCCCTCATCTCCATCGCTTTTGTTGGCGGTCAGGAAGAACGTCGCCGTCTGCGCGCCCTGCAAGATGACATCCGTGCGGGCGGCGATGCCCGTCGCGCCGAAATCGGGCAGGCGATAGGGCCCCGCCCAACTGTGGCAGCGGTCATCTGAAACATAGAAAAAGGAAAAGACGCCCCGCCCCAAACCCGTCCGCGCCAGCATCAACGCGGAATCAGTCGCGGAGAAGTCCAGCGGACTCGGCGGCACAGTTGCTGTACCCGCATCCATGACTTCCGCCAGGCGCAAGCCCGCTGCCATGTGCTCGTCCGCCGATAGCCCGCGCCCGCCCGGCAAGTTGCCCTTGAATGGCTCGCTGTTCCAACTGCGCCCGCCATCAATGCTGCGCGCCTGCATATTAAAGAAAGGCTGCCGCTTGTCAATCGCATGACCGCTGGCGACCGTCCGGTGCGCGCCGACCGTGAAGCCGACCACAATCTCATCGCCCCAGCGCCACATGCCATAGTTGGCGGGCCACCCCGCGAAGCGGCCTGGCTCATGAAAGACGACGGCGGTGTCTATGGAATTGGGCATGGTGTTTTCTCCCCCACCCTAAGTCCCTCTCCGTAGGGCTGTGTCTACGCGCCCCAAAATGAGGGAGGGACTTTAAGGGCTATTGCTTGCTGCCGCGGATGGACGGCTCCTGGCTGAGCTTTTGCCGCAGGATATCGAGCGGTCCGCCATCGGACAGCAGGTCAGCCGGCAAGCCCAGCACCTCGCCATAAAAGCGGCGGTCGAGCAGCTTGCGGTTTGCGTCGATGTGCAGCT
>VXNO01000056.1 GCA_009840575.1 Chloroflexota bacterium
CACAGAAGGGGTCAAGCACAGTGTCGCCTTCGTTGGACGAGGCGCGGATGATGCGTTCCATGAGGGCGAGCGGTTTTTGTGTGGGGTAGCCGAGGTGTTCAATACCTCGAGCTGCTGGGATATCTCCCCACAAATCCTGAATGGGTACGCCTTTAGCATCTGCTAAATACTTTTTGTATTGAAAAGGGCTTGTAGGAGTTGCCTGGTACAAGAGGCCTTGATCATACATTGATTGCATATTCTGTTTTGTGTATCGCCAAGCTCTAGTTAGTCCTCGAAATTCGTATGGTCGATTCCCACCAGCCTCGTTTGTACACGGCAACAATCTATACCTGCCCTTTTTATCTGACTTGCTGTACATTTTTCTCAGATATTCTTCCTCGTAAGGTAAATACTGTATCCTATAGTCGCTTTTTCTTGAATGTGCGTACCAAAGAATAGTATCGTGAATCTTCCCCATATGTTTCTTTGCCAAATTGTGAGTGTCTTGCCGACGTTTCCATATTATTTCATTCCGGAAATTCTTTTGCCCATAAATCGCATCCATCAGCAGCTTCAAATAGTGGCTCGCGGTCGGGTCACAATGCAGGTAGATGCTGCCTGTATCCTTCAATACGCGCCGCATGGCTCGCAGGCGCAGAGCCATATTCAGCAGGTAAGACGCTAGGGATGTACCCTTCCTGCCCCCCCGCTCATCTGTTCTACGTCCTGCGCGAACTTGATGATGGTGGCCAGCGGGCGGGTTCGCGGGTCGCGCTGCAGGTCATCCAGGGTCTCGGCGTCCTGGTCGCTCCACTTCCAGATATCGACGAAGGCTTCGACCGGCTTGTGGTTTTTGTCTTTGCCTTTGAAAGGCAGGTTGTACTTCGAGTTGGAGTTAAAAGGCGGGTCGAGGTAGATGAGGTCGATGCACGCGTCGGGGATGGCGCTGCTGTCCTTGAGAATATCCAGGCAGTCGGCGGCGAAGAGGATGCGGTTCATGGCGAATATCCTTTCTTTTCTTTAATTCACCACAGAGGGGCGGGGCGGTGACTCGCCCTTAATACAACGATCGGTCCCGCAACTGACGACTATGCCGCATAACTCAGGAACAGGGCGACGGCAATGCCAAACAACGTTATCATCATGCCGATAACCGCGATTTGCGTTGCAATCACCCACATCACGATGAGCCTCGTCTGCCGCTCCATATCTGCTTTGCTTGCAAAATGCGGAAGCACTCTGTCTACAGTGGTTTCCACCCTTGTTACCCGCTCCAAAACTGACGATTTCTGTTGCAATGTATTCTCGACGCTCGCCATTGTTTGTTCTTCATTTATTGGTTTGCTCCAATTATAACTCGCGGCAGGGATTCGTCAACTTACCGATGCACCTGTGCGGCATAATCGGTCTACCCCACCCCCGGCCCCTCCCCGAAGCATTGGGGAGGGGAGCTAAGGCAGGCGGAATCGCGATTCTATATGGCTTTCGCTGTCTATGTGAATGCGCGGCGAAACCGTCCCGACGGGTCAGTGTCTGCGCGCCCCTCTGCGTCTCTGTGGTGAATTAAGCTCAGCGCCCCAGCAGCACGACCACCGAACGCGCGCCGATTTGCTGCGCCGATTGATCGAGCAGCGGCGGCTCTGTACCTGGCGCATAACTGTCCTGGGGCAGCGTCAGCGAGGTGTTGACAGCGCCATGCCAGCGAAGTCCGCGCGGCAGTCCGGGCAGTTGGAAGCGCGTCGGCAGCCAGTGCGCGTTCATGATGATGTAGACAAACTGCCGAGCCTTCGCGCCACAGAACAATAGCCCCAGCCGCCGACTCTCATGCGACCAGTCGGGCTGCCAGAGCCGCTGCCCATGGTAGGACACGGTCTCCGCCGCGAAACCGCCCTCGGGCTTGGGCGCAGGCTGATGCCGCAAGTAATCAGCGCGCCGCAGCAGAGCTTGCGCCCTCCGCAGGTTCAGCAGGTTCTTCACAAAGCGCCACAAGGCTGGCTGCTTGTCCAGCGCCGCCCAGTCAAATTCGTTTAAGGCGCTGTCGTGGCAATAGCTGTTGTTGTTGCCGGCTTTGCTGTGCCCGTATTCATCGCCCATCCACAGCATCGGCAAGCCTTGGCTGACCAGCAGCAGGCAGAAGAAGTTCTTCTGCTGGCGGACGCGCAGAGCTTCGATAGCGGCGTCATCGCTTTCCCCTTCCGCGCCACAATGCCAGCTGTGGTTGTCGTCCGCGCCATCGAGGTTGCTTTCGCCGTTGGGCAGGTTGCGCTTTTGCTGGTAGCTGACCAGGTCGCGCAGGCTGAAGCCGTCATGGGCGGTGATGAAATTGATGGAAGCGCAGGGACCTCGTTGTTCGTAGATATCGGGGGAGCCTTGCAGACGCGCCGCAATATCGCCGACCAGCCCGGCGTCGCCTTTGACAAAACGGCGCAGGTCGTCCCGATAGCGCCCGTTCCATTCCGCCCAGCGCCCATAATCCGGGAAGCTGCCGACCTGGTACAAGCCGCCGGCATCCCAGGCTTCGGCGATTAGCTTGGTGCGCGCCAAGAGCGGATCATTCGCCAGCGCCTCCAGCAAAGGCGGGTCAGGGTGGGGATTGCCGGCGGTATCGCGGGCCAGACTGGATGCCAGGTCGAAGCGGAAACCATCGATGTGGTACTCGCTGACCCAATGGCGCAGGCAATCCAGCAGCAGCTTGCGCACGACAGGATGCCCGCAATTGAGGGTGTTGCCGGTGCCGCTGAAATTATGGTAGCCGCCATCGGGCTTGAGCAGGTAATAGATGCTATTGTCGATGCCGCGGAAAGAAATAATGGAGCCCGTTTCGTCACTTTCAGCGGTGTGATTAAAGACCACATCCAGCCACACCTCGATGCCGGCGCGATGACAAGCCAGGACCAGCTCCTTGAGTTCACGGGCTGGGTCATCGCCAGCGGCATAAGCGGCTTTGGGCGCGAAGAAGCCGATCGGGTTATAGCCCCAGTAATTCACCAGGCGCTCGCCGGTTTCAGGATTGTGATTGCGGTTGTCTAATTCGTCAAACTCAAAGATGGGCATCAGCTCGATGCAATTGATGCCCAGCGACTGAAAATAGGGGATTTTCTCCATCAGCCCGGCGTAGGTGCCCGGCGCAGCCACATCCGCCCCCGCCGTGAAGCCGCGCACATGCAGCTCATAAACGACCAGGTCTTCCTGCGGGGTATTGAGTTGCCGGTCGTCTTGCCAGTCGAAGTCGCCGCAATAGGGACGAGCGCGATAGGGCGTGTTGGCATAGCGCTTGCCACGCCAGCTTTCCAGCCCGCCAATCGCCTTGGCATAGGGGTCGAGCAGGATTTGCTGCGCGTCATAGCGGTGCCCCCGCGCCACATCGTGAGGTCCATCCAGGCGGAAGCCATATTCGATTTTCGCAGGGTCCAAGCCCTGTACGACCATGGCATAGACATCGCCAGTGCGGCAGGCTTCCAAAAAAGGGATTTCGACCATCGGCTCATCCGCGCCGCGCTCAAACAAGACCAGGCTGCACGAGGTGGCATGGCGGGAGAATAAGGCAAAGTTGATGCCGCCGGGCACGAGCGTCGCGCCAAATGGCAGTGGATTGCCCGGAGCAAACTGAAAGTCCCCCAGGGCGAAGGTACTGTGTGTGCCCATATATGTAGTATAGCGAGTATGTTGAAAAGTCCGCAGCGCGCCCAATTTCACCAGAGATTCTGATGAATCATTGTAGCAAGCGCAGAAACAAGGCATACTAGTAGCGAGGCAATGTATTGTACGAATGATTGCTAAAGTAGTGATGAACAACATTCCTGTTGGAAGGTGGGCAACGTGAACCAGGCGGCGGGCACGAGGCTGGCGGCGTGGTTGAATCGGCTGGTGGATTTTGCGCCGGTGCTGATCGCCTTGCTGCTGGCGCTGCTGGTATCTTCCGTTTTGCTGGTGGCTTTGAATGTGGATCCGCTGTCGGCTTTCGGCTTCATGCTCGAGGGCGCTGTCGGCACCGAAAACGCCACCGCCGAGACCTTGGTGAAAGCCACGCCCATCTTGTTCGTGGCTATCGGCATTACCATCGCCTTCCGCGGCGGCATGATCAACATTGGCGGCGAAGGGCAGATGATCGCTGGCGCTTTGGCGGGCGCGACTATCGCGCTGGTACTGGGCGATGTCCGCGTTCCCGCCGACATGGCGAAGACGCCCGGCGCATTCGACCTTCTAATCGTTACCTGCTCGCTGGTCGGCGGCTTTTTGGCGGGGGCGCTCTATGGCGGGCTGGCGGGATTTTTGAAAGCCTACTTCGGTGTCAACGAAATCCTCAGCACCATCATGCTCAACCAGATTGCCGTGCAGATGATGAACTTCCTGCTCAATGGCGTCTTGTTGGACCCCGCCGAGGCTGGCTTCAACAACATCCCCAAGACAGCGCGGCTGGTCACGGCGGCGCAGCTGCCACGCTTGTCGCTGCCGCTGGGCGATCCCTGGATCTTCGACCGCACGCGCCTGCATTGGGGCTTGGTCATCGCTATTGCGCTGGCGGTCGTCATCTATATCTTCTTGTGGCGCACCTCGCTGGGTTATCGCATCCGCGCGGTGGGCGAGAACGAACGCGCCTCCAGCTATGCCGGCATCCATGTCAAGCGGCAGATGATGCTATCGATGTTCCTGGCGGGCGGCTTCGCTGGCTTGGCGGGCGTCGTGCAGGTGCTGGGTTTGCAATACCGCTTGCAGACGGACGGCTCGCCAGCCGGCTTCACGGCATCGGCGGGCTTTAATGGCATCGTGGCGGCGCTCTTCGGCGGGCTGAACCCCATTGGCGCTGTCCCTGCCTCCGCCTTCTTTGGCGGGTTGCTGGTCGGCGCGCAGAAGATGCAGCGCGAAATCGGCGTGCCAGCTTCTTTGATCACCGCGGTCAATGGCTTGATCGTCGTCTTCGTGGTCAGCAGCGAGATATTCATTCAACAGCGCAGCAAACGGCGCGTCAGCCTGCAAGAGACGCCGCCTGCCCTCGCCGATGAACCGACTACAGAGGAGGCGGGCTGATGGGCTTGGACGATATTTTCACCGCCAGCGTCTTTGCCTCGGCGATCCGCCTGGCGACGCCCTACATCTTCGCGGCTTTGGGCGAGACCTTTGCCCAGCGCAGCGGCGTTTTGAACCTGGGCGTGGATGGCATCATGCTGATGGGCGCGTTTGGCGGCTTTTACGCGGTGCATCTGGCGCAGGAGGCTGGCGTCCTGGCTGAGCCTCTGGGCTTGCTGCTGGGCGTGCTGGTGGCGCTGATCGTGGGCGGGCTGATGGGCTTGGCGATGGCTTTCGTCAGCGTAACCTTGAAAGCCAAACAAGGCATCAGCGGTATCGGCGTCTATCTCTTCGGCTTGGGTTTGAGCGAGCTGCTCTTCCAGCAATTGGTGGGCACGCCCAAGTCCGTAGCCGGCTTCCCGCGCATCAGCTTCCCCGTCCTCACCGACATCCCCATCCTGGGCGAGATATTTTTTCACCATAACCTGCTGGTGTATGTGGCCTTTGCGCTGGTGCCAATCTCGGCATTTGTGCTTAATCGCACGACCTTTGGTTTGATGATCCGCGCAGTAGGGCAGAATCCGGAAGCGGCTGATGCCATGGGCGTCAGCGTGGCGCGCGTTCGTTATGCCACGACCACCATCGGCGGCATGTTGGCTGGCTTGGCGGGGGCATCGCTGTCGATCGCGCTCATCAACCTCTTTCAGCAGAACCTCACCGCCGGGCAAGGCTTCATCGCGGTGGCGCTGGTCTACTTCGGCGGCTGGAGACCGCTGACGGTGGCGGCTGGGGCGATGCTCTTCAGCTTTGTCAACGCGCTGCAGCTGCAAATCAAGGTAATCGGCGCGGACATCCCATCGGAATTCGCTGTGATGGCACCGTATGTCATCACCATTATCGCCTTGGTCTTCGCCACCAAACGGCAGGAACAACCGACCGCGCTGACCAAGCCTTATGAGCGCGGTGAATGAGTTATAGTTTTGTATCGGGCAATCTTTGCCCACAATGACCGCATGGCAATCAACCAAAAGGAGAACAACGCCATGAAGAAAGCACTTCTGCTCACCCTTGTACTCGCCCTATTCGTCGGGCTTGTCCCTAGTCTGGCGCAAGATGATGTCTTTCGCGTCGCGGCGGTCGCGCCCAGCGCCACCAACGACCTCGCCTTCAGCCAAAGCATGTATGACGCGCTGATGGCGGTACAAATGCACATGGGCGAAGACGCCTTCCAGTTTGACTTCCAGGATGGCACCTTCATCGTCGATGATGCCGCCGTTGCCCTGCGGGAGTGGGCAGCCAGCGGCGATTATGACCTCGTCATCGCGCATGGCTCGCAATTTGGCTCGGTCGTCGAAGAGCTGGCGGGGGAATTCCCGGAAGTTTCTTTCGCCTGGGGCACCGACTTCAACACCTTCGGCATGGAAAATGTATCCGCGTATACGGCGGCGGCTGATCAAGGCGGCTATGTCAATGGCGTCATGGCGGGCTTGATGACCGAATCCGGCGTCATCGGCGTGGTTGGACCCATCGAAGTGGGCGATGCCAAGCTGTATGTAGACGGCTTTGTGGCTGGCGTGGGCGCATCCAACCCCGAAGCCACGGTCAATGTCGTGTACATCCAGTCCTTCAGCGATGTCCCGCTGGCCACCGAAGCGGCGGAAACGCATATCGCCAATGACGCGGACATTTTGACCGGCACCGCGCAGATGGTGGTTGGCCCTATTGCCATCGCGATTGAGAACGGCGCGCGCTGGTTCGGCACCCAAGCCAGCCAGGCGGAGCTTGCTCAAAACGCGGGCGTCGGCTTCCAAATCTACAAGTGGGAAGTCGTCCTGATGGATATCATCAGCAACATCCAAGCCGGCGAGCTGGGCGGGCATTCCTATGAATTGACCTTGGCGAATGGCGGCTTGGTCATGGAGTTCAGCGGCTAGTTTTCTACCCCCTCCCCGAAGCATCAGGGAGGGGGAGTTAACTTAAGCAAACGCGAAGGTTTTGTCGGGTTTTCTCAGAAACAGAACTCGGCGAACCCCCCCCATTGATATGGGGGCCGAAGGGGTAGACCAGGCGAGGAGCAAACCACGGTGGAAAGCAAACTGCTGCCCACAGGGCACGCGCGCATCGAAAGCCTGACCATGCGCGGCATCGTCAAGCGCTTCCCCGGAGTGCTGGCGGCAGACGAGATCGACTTTGATGTCCGCTCCGGCGAGATCCACGCGCTGCTGGGTGAGAACGGCGCGGGCAAATCCACACTGATGAAGATGCTCTACGGGCTTTACCACCCCGATGAGGGCGAGATCCTCATCAACGGCAAGCCCACCGCCATCAAAAGCCCCATCGACGCCATCCAGCACGGCATCGGCATGATCCACCAACACTTCATGCTGGTGCCTTCCTTGACCGTAGCCGAAAATATCGCGCTGGGCATGAAATCATCGCGCGGCTTCCAGCTTGACCTGGATGTCGTCAGCCAGCGCGTTCTCGAACTGTCGGATATCTACAACCTCAAGGTCGACCCGCGCTTGCCGATTTGGCAACTGGCTGTCGGCGAGCAGCAGCGCGTGGAGATTTTGCGCGCGCTCTACAAAGGCGCGGCTTTGTTGATCCTGGACGAGCCAACCGCCGTGCTCACGCCACAGGAAGTCGATGGGCTATTCCGCATATTGAACCAACTGGCGGCGGATGGCCACGGGCTGGTATTCATCTCGCACAAGCTGCACGAGGTGCTGGAGATCAGCCACCGCGTCACGGTGCTGCGGGACGGGCGGCGCGTCAACACCATCCCCACCAGCCAAGCCACGCGCCCCAAACTCGCCGAGATGATGGTCGGACGACCTGTGCTGCTGGAATACGAAAAGAATGCGCCCAACCCGCGGGCGGAGCGGCTGGTTCTCCAAGGCGTCAGCGCCTTGAGCAACCGTGGTACGACCGGGCTGGATGCCGTCTCGCTGCAGCTGCGTGGCGGCGAGATTGTCGGCATCGCTGGCGTCTCAGGCAATGGACAACAAGAACTGGCGCAGTGCATCACTGGCTTGCGGGAGGTAACGATAGGCAGCGTGACGGTCGATGGGAAGGATGTTACCAATGCGCCGCCATCAGCTCTGCACGCCATCGGCTTGTCGTATATCCCCGAAGAGCGCATGATCGACGGCGTCATCAAAGAGTTCAGCGTCGCCGAGAACTATGTGCTGCAAGACCACGGCCACCCCAAATACACCACCGCCCGCATCTTTATGCTCTTCAACAAGATCCGCCAAGCCTGTCGGCGCGCCATTCAGTTATTTGAAATCAAGACGCCCAGCACCGAGACGTTGGTAAAAAGTTTGTCGGGCGGCAACATCCAGAAGCTGGTGCTGGCGCGCGAGCTGGCGCGGGACCCCGGCGTGCTCATCGCGGCGCAGCCCACCCGCGGCGTCGATATCGGCGCGACCGAATACATTCACAAGCAACTGCTAGAAGAGCGCGACAAAGGCACCGCCATCTTGCTCATCAGCGAAGACCTCGATGAAATCCGCGCGCTATCCGACCGCATCGCCGTCATGTACGAAGGGCGCATCGTCGGCGAGGTCCTCAATGAAAATGTCGATATCGAGCAACTGGGCTTGCTGATGACGGGTGGTGGGTAGCGGCGGAATAATAACAGACGAGTCGAGTCGGTGGCTCGCCCGATGACCCCCACCCCAAAAAATGCGGGCGGGGGCTTAGTTCACGCAGAGTGTGATGGCTGCTGGCTTGGCGCTGCGAGCTAGCGGGATTTGGCGAATGTGGCTACATCATGCGACACGAGTTCAATGGACATTAGATTGCCGTAGAAGTCATAGCCGACATCAACGGCTCTCAACCATAAGACACAGGGCTCATCCAGGACGAAGGCGACGGAGGGACTCAAGAATTCTTCATACCCCGACACACTGCCCGGATAAATCCCATATTGCATCCCGTTTGAGCCGGCGTGATAGCTGCAGCCCTGCGAAGCGTTGCCGGGTCTAATCTGCGCTTGGAAGTCTCCATTGATAGCGGATCCGCTCCAACGTCCCGCGCCAAATGTCACCTCTTGCCAGTCGGCATTGAGCTGGATGGTTTTGACCTTGGTGACCCGACGGATATTCACTGCACCGAAACCATAATCACGAATCTCGAAGCGCAAGTAACAGACATCGCCCAGTTCGAAATACCCCCAGGTGCTGTCATATGAAGCCAGCCTGAGGCGGTTGGCTTCGTCAACGGGTTCACCAGCATTGTGTCCGCCGCGGATGAAACAAGCCGGCGAGGGATTGTTGATCGCATACAAGTGGAAAATCCCATCGGGATGCCCCGCCGTGCGCGGGTGCAGGATATAGGTGCCAGGCTCAAAGACCGCTTCGAACTGCCGCCCCTCTTTGAGATTGTTACGGATAACCAGCTTATTCACTCTGTCTTGAGCCAGCGCTGGGCTCGCTAGCAGCATCAAGACCGCGGCTACGATGAGCCACACGATATTCTTTTTGAACATGGTTTCGCTTCCTTTTGCGGAGGGCGGCATCCGCCAGCGTCCTGCGCTAGCCGATACCCGTGGGTAAAATGCAGAAGTGTAGTGCAGACTATAAACTGCAATTCATGCTTGTCAAGTGAAATTAAGTTTGGGAGTGGCGAATCTGCTGGATACGCTAGGATGCCGCACAGCTTCCAGCGCGACTTGCCAAAATTGCCTGATGGCATTGTATTCCGCCAGTTGCCGAATCACGCCTCAATCTTTCTGCGCGACGGTAAGCGAGGCTTCATTCCGGTCAATGTACTCGATGTTGCGGTTGGGACTGCTGATGACGGATGGTGGGTAGGGCTTATTCCCGCTTCCATGCGCCGTTCTCGTCCTTCACCCAGCCCGCTGGAATGATGGACTCACAAGATTGAGGCAATTCCGATTCGTCTTCCTGCGGCGCAAACTCCACACGAACGGGTCGGCTCGTCAATCCCCGGACAAAATTTGCAACGACATAGCCCGCTTCCTTTTCTGCGCGCGCAAGGATGCCGTTTTCTTTTGCGGCAGCGATGAAATTCTCCATTGCCCCGTGTTGCGCCAGCCGTCGCACAGTGTCCCAATTTGTGCCGCAAAGCGTGAATGATCCATCATATTGCTTGATGTATTCGATGCGGCAGCTGATGCGGCAGCTTGTGATTCTGAGTGGGGCAACTGGATCGTATAACTGTCAGATATGCCCAGTTCTGGCGGCTCAATGTCTCTTTCGTCGATAGCGCTGAAATCGATGCCTGCCTCGATGACGCCGTAGGAAAAGTGATTTGCGCCGTGTCCGCACAAGTTGGCTATGTCGGCATTGACAGACACTTCAACTTCTTGCCTTGCTTCCTCGCTAGCAGTCACCAGGATGCCAAGTTTCCTAAAGGTCCGATCCACAATTTCTTCTGGCGGAAGCGCTGTGTTTGTGGGCGTGGCGGTTGGCGGCGGCGTGTAGGTGGGATAGGGCGTATAGGTTGGTACTGGCGTGTTGGTCGGATAGGGCGTATAGGTCGGCAGTGGGGTGAAAGTTGGCGTAACTGTCGGCGTATTCGTTGGCGTGGATGTTGGAGTCGATGTTGGTGTATTGGTCGGTGTGCTGGTAGGAGTTGATGTTGGCGTGCTCGTGAATGTCGGCGTAGATGAAGGCGTGTTGGTGGCAGTGCTGGATGGCAGCGGCGTGTAGGTAGGATAAGGAGTGTATGTCGGAGGGGGCGTGAAGCCACCGTCGATTCCAGCTTGGAAGACGATTCCAAAGCCAAACGCTAGCAGAAGTCCAACGAATATTGCGAGGCGACTTCGGTCACGATTGCTCTGTTTTGACACGGCGCGCTATCTCCTATGCGAAGTTTCTCCTGGTCATCAACGCTGCTTCCATGCGCCATCCGCGCCCTTTTCCCAGCCTCCCGGCGTATAGGGCTGGCATGACTCTGGCAATTCCGGTTCGCCCTGTCGCGCGGCGAATTCAACACGCGCTTGTTTACCAGTTAATTCGCGCACAAAGTTGCCCAGATGCAAATCCGCCTCCTCAGAAGCCCGTTCCAAGATGCCCTCCTCGACCATCTCGTCAACAAACTGCGTCAAGGCTTCGGCCTGCGCCAACTGACGAACAGTGTCCCAATCGGCCGACAGCAGGGTGAACGAATGCTGGTTTTGGGCGATATATTCGATGCGGCAACTGGTGATGACCGGCGGTGGCAAAGTCACCACATAGGTATCTTCCTCAATGCGGACACTATCTTTAGTGATAGCGTCAAAATCGATGCCGGCTTCAATCGCGCCGATGGCGATGTGATTGGCGCTATATCCACCTAAATTGAGGGGCAAACGCTGCACCTCAACTTTAATGTCTGTTTTGGCCACCTCCGAAGTAACCGTGACAAGCTGTCCGATGCCACTGATGCTGTTGACGATGGTAATCGGCGAGCGCACATAAGCGGCGGATTCTGGGAATAAGACATCCCGCACATCGTTGACCGCGCCAATTACCCAGCCACCAACTATGACGCCAACGACAAGCAAGGCTATCGAGAACAAGTTCCTGCCTATAAATCTGAGCAATGCAACCATTCCAACCCCCAGCTTACGAACTGCTTTCTTGGACAACCACTATACGGACAGTATCATTTTGAGCTGCGCTGTCAATATTCCGCCCCTTTGCCATGCCCAGGATAGACTATGCCTCCCCCCGACTCTTCGGGGGAACTGAGGGGGTTGCCACACCCCGCGCAGGCTATACAATAGTGAAATGATAAACTGACCACCGGGGAACACAAATGAAAACAGCAACTGGCAATTTTCCACTGGGCTGGCGGCGGCGCAATTTTCGCTGGGAGCAAGACACCGCCAGCATGATCGCCTGGGCGCTGGAAAACAATCTGGAAGTCATCGACCTGGGGCAAGACGCCGACAAAGACGCCCGCGCCGTCATTGATGCCGGCTTGCGGGTGGGCAGCGCCGACCTCTGCGTTTGGCAGGCGATGATGTCGCCCGATGCCGGCGAGCGCCGGGCTGCCGTCGCCGAAAATGCCGATTACATCCAGCGCTGCGTTGATGCTGGCGTGAAGACCTTTTTCATCTGCATGATCCCGCAAGACCCCGCCCGCCCCCGCAGCGAGAACTTCGCCTGGATGGTGGAGAGCTATGGCGAGCTGCGCGCGACCTTTGAAGCCAATGATGCCTACCTGGTCATCGAAGGCTGGCCCGGGCCGGGTTCGCTGGTCTGCACGCCTGAGACCTACCGCGCCTTCATTCAGCAAGTTGGCTCGGACAATATGGGCGTGAATTACGACCCATCGCATCTGCTGCGCATGGGCATTGACCCCATCCGCTTCCTGAAGGAATTCGTCGGGCATGTCTTCCATGTGCATGGCAAGGACTGTATGAACATCGATGAGAACCTGTACCAGTATGGCAACCTGCAAGAGGCGACTTTCGCCAAAGGCTATAAATACGGTGGCATGAACTGGCGCTACACTATCCCCGGGCACGGGCTTTCGGATTGGAAGATCATCTTGGGTATCCTGCGCGACAGCGGCTATGCGGGCTGCGTCAGCATCGAGCTGGAAGACCACTATTACGATGACACAGAAACCGAGCAAAAGCAGGGCGTCCTGCAAGGCGTGAAGTTCCTGGCGGGTTCATAAGTGACTATGAATGACAAAATGCAAGTCGCGGTGGTCGGCCTGGGCAATATGGGCTTGGGCATGGCGAAGAATTTGCTGGCGGCGGGCTTCGCCGTGCGCGGCTGCGACCTGCGCGCCGAACGGGTGCGGATGCTGCGTGAGATGGGTGGCGATGGTGCCGACGACCTGAGGCAGCTGGCAGACTGCCACATCGTCTTCGTGATGGTGATGAGCGGCGAACAAGCGCTGGACGTCATTGCGGGGGCTGGAGGGCTGCGCGAGTGCCTGGCAAGGGAAGCGACCATCATCATCACCGCCACCATCGAGCCAGCCGACATGCGCAAGGCAGCGGTGGCATTGGCTGGCAGCGGCATTGATCTCATCGACAGTCCGGTCAGCGGCGGGCAATTCGGCGCGGAGGCGGGCACATTGACGATGATGGCAGCGGGAAATGCCCAGGCGCTGGAAAGGTGCCGGGCGGCGCTGGAGGCGGTCGGCGGGCAGATCTTCCATGTCGGCGAAGCTATCGGCATGGGGCAGGTGGTCAAAGCAGCGCTGCAAGCCTATATCGGCGTCAGCTTCGTGGGCATATTCGAGTCCTTGGCATTGGGCGCGCGGGCGGGCATCCCCGGCAAAACGCTCTTTGAAGTCTTCAGCAGCACGCATGTCGGCAACACGCCATTCTTCAAGAGCTGCGCCCAGTTGATCCTCGACCGCCAGTTTGAGGACACAGGCAGCCACATTGGCACCATGGTCAAAGACTTGGGCATCAGCATGCAGCTGGCGCGCGAAAATAGCTTGCCGCTCTTTGCCACCAGCGCGGCGCAGCAACTATTCCAGGCTGGCATATCCTTGCACCCCGATGGCGACAATTGGAGCATCGTGCAGTTCTTGGAGAGCTTCACGGGAACTGAAGTGCGTTGGTAACTATGCCTGGGACACAGAGGGGATTATTGTCTGCCCGCCTATTGCATTAATGATGAGCGACCGTGTCACGGGAGAGACAATAGCATGGCGAAATTGGGCGTAATCACCGATGGTATCAGCCGTGACTTAGAGCAAGCGCTGGCAGTCATCAATGAAACGGGACTGGCTTGCGCCGAGTTGCAGTATGTATGGGACGGCGAAGTCGGCGACTTGTCCGATGCCCAGTTGGATCGCGCACAGCGGCTGGTCACGGCGCACCGTGTAGAAGTATCGTGCATATCGCGGCATATCTTTGGCGGTTTGGCGCTGGGCGAGTTGGAGACAGATTCGCCCGCCTACTTGGAAGAACTGGCGGCTTTGCGACGTTGCATTGACATGGCGGATGCCTTGGATTGCCGCTTGGCGCGCATCATGAGCTTTCGCAAGGAGATGATCCTCTTTGGGGGGCAGGGGGCGGAGCAGTGGGTGGTTTCGCGCGGGGCTTGGGACAAGCTGAAGGCTATGCTGTTGCCGGCGCTGGAAATCGCGGCTGAGCGCGGTGTGCGGCTAGTGGTCGAGACGGGCAACAACGCCATGATCAACTCGGCTTGGCTGGCGCGCAAACTCAACGACGAGTTGAGCAGCGAGCAACTGAAAACACTTTGGGACCCCGCCAACAGCCTATATTGCGCCGAAAGCCCTTTCCCCGCCGGTTATGAGGCTTTGCGCGGCGTCTTGGGGCACATTCACATCAAGGATGTCTTGGTCGATATGCCCAGGGCGCGTGTCGATTGTGTGCCTCTGGGCAGCGGGCAGATGGCACCTTTCCTAGAGCAGATGGCCGCGGCTTTAGCTGCCGATGGCTATGCAGGCAGCGTGTCGCTGGAATCCGTGTATCGTCCGCCCGGTGGCAGTTTCGCCGATGGATTTCGCGCGTCAATCGACAAGTTCAAAGCAGTCTTTGGCTGATGACAACGCTTTCAGCGAACATGCCGAAAACCTGGCGCGCAAACTGGCTGGCTCTCTGGCGGCGCGACCGTCTGCCGCTGCTTTTGCTGCTGCTGGCTTTTCTTGTGATGACCTACCCCTTCGCCCAGGCGATGAATCATACGTTGCCCGGTGGTGAAGTCGACACCCACACGGCGCTCTGGCAGAATTGGTGGCTGCGCGAGGCATTGCTGCAGGGGCTGGATATCAACCACAGCCAGCTGCTATTTCATCCGACTGGCCTTGATGTATCCCTGCAGCCGCGCCGCTGGACGAGCTTCCCGGTATGGATGTTGCTGTACAGCCTGTTTGGTGACCCGCTGGCTTTCAACCTGACCGCGTCCCTGGGCATCCTCTTCAAAGCCTATGGCATGTACTTGGTCGGTTTGCTGCTCTTCAAGCGGCGGCTGCCGGCTTTGGTAGCGGGTGCCTATTTTGCCTTCAACTCGTACAGCCTGCGGGTGGCGCTGGAGCAGCCCAATACAGGCGCGACCGAGTGGATCCCTTGGTTCATGCTCTTTTTCATACTGGTTCTGTTCCGTCTGCTGGCGGGCGCGGGCTGGCGGGATGTGCTGCCGCTGATGCTGGGCGCGGGCATCTGCTTCTCGCTGAACCTGTATATGAACCTGAAAATTGGCATTTTGGCGATGCTGCTGGGCGGCGGTTTTGCTCTGCTCTATCTGGGGGCGACAGGGCTGTGGCGGTCGCGGGATTGTTGGCTGGTGCTGATTTTGTTCAGCTTGACTGCGCTGGTGATTTGCGCGCCCCTGCTGCTGCCTGTGCTGGCAGATGATGATTTTGCAGCAGCGGTGGCGCGGCCCGTGCTCACGAAAAATCAGTTTGATATATTTTGGCAATGGTGGACGGCTGGCTTGGTCAGCTTGGGGCTGGCGCTGCTAGGCATGGTGTACATCGTCCGCTGGCGGCGCGAAGCGTGGATATGGTTGATACTGGCGTTGGTTTTTAACCTGCTGAGCATGGGACTCATCATCCATTTTCGCGGCGAGCCCCTGCCAATCTATTGGACGCCCTACCGATTGGTGGCGGATAATTTCTTCTTCCGCACCTTGAATTACCCGGCGCGTGTATACGCTATCTTTGTTTTTGCTTATGCGTTGATCATCGGTTTTGGTTTCCTTATGCTGCGCAACTGGCTGGGCGAGCGGCGCTGGGTTCCCCTCGCGCTGGCCTTGCTGGCGGGGCTGATACTGTATGATACGCGCATGTTCCCCGTGACACTGCGCGCCGAGATGCAATCGGATTATGTGGCGGCGCTGGACGAGCTACAACCGGGCGCTTTGATTGATGTGCCCTTTAGCCGCCAAACCTCAAAATACTATATGTCTTTGCAACGCCACCATCTGCGCCCCATCGTCGAAGGCATGACCGCCCGCATGCCACCGGATGCTTACAAGTATATTGCTGCCCACCCTGTCCTAGCCCCGTTTCGCTATTCACGGTATTTAATAGAAGGAGATCCGCCCAAGATTGAGCTGACCGCAGCGCAGTGGCAAGCTGGGCTAGACAATTTGGTCGTCGACGGCTTCCGCTACCTAGTATTGCACTACTATCTGCCGTCGAGGCTTACCTTATATTCGATTGAAAAGCCAGCCGACTGGGTCATAACGCTGTTTGCAGGGCAGCCAACCGTCTACCAGGATGACGAAGTCGCTATCTACGACCTGCTGGAGCTGGATGCCGATGCCTTGGCTGTGGCGGGTTAAGTTGTGTGCGGCTGTGTAAGAATCTTGCGCGCCGCCTTGTCCAATCAAGACATACTCAGGAGAAAACCACATGGCGATTCCCAAGCAAGTTTTCGGGCGCACGGGGCATCTCAGCACACGGACACTGTTCGGCGCGGCGGCATTTGCTGATGTTACACAAGACGAAGCCGACCGCAGTATGCAGTTGCTGCTTGATTACGGCGTCAACCACATCGATACCGCCGCCAGTTATGGTGACTCCGAGCTGCGGCTGGGCCCCTGGCTGGAGCGTTACCGCGACCAGTTCTTCTTGGCGACCAAAACAGACGAACGCACTTATGACGGCGCAAAAGCCCAGTTTGAGCGGTCGCTGCGGCGGCTGCGCGTGGACGAAGTCGACCTCATCCAACTGCATTACCTGGTGGGGGAAGAAGAATGGCAAGTGGCCATGGGCGCTGGCGGCGCGCTTGAATACCTGATCGAAGCGCGCGAACAAGGCTTGGTCAAATACATCGGCGTTACCGGGCACGATGTCGCCATCGCCCGTATGCACCAGCGCAGCTTGGAACGGTTCGACTTCGATTCGGTCCTGCTGCCCTACAATTACCTGATGATGCAGAACCCTGTCTATCGCTCAGGCTTCAACGAAGTGCTGGAGATGTGCGCGGTGCGCAATGTCGCCGTACAGACCATCAAAGGCATCACCAGACGACCCTATCTAAGTGGGGAGCGCAGCCACGCCACCTGGTATGAGCCGCTCACCGATCAGCCGAGCATCGACAAAGCCGTGCATTGGGCGCTGGGCAATGAGCAGGTTTTTCTCAATACAGCCGGCGATATCGACATCTTGCCCAAAGTGCTGAGCGCGGCATCTCGCTTTGCCGGGCGCACACCCGAAGTCGACATGCAGGCGATGGTCGCTGAATGGGAGATGGTGCCGCTGTTTGTGTAGCAGTCAGGCATCAGGTAGCGCGGACATGATCGCTCGTATCCGCCCTGCCGACGCCGCCCAGCGCAGATAATCATCGCCCTCGCCAAGCGACAGGCGCGGATGGCGATATTGCATCTGGCTTGCCACAGTCTCCCGCGCGGAGAAGTGAAACTCACGGCAACCGCTGATCCGGGCGATGTGGGCGATATTTCCCGCGTTGATGCCGCCGCCTGGCATGATGCTCAAGCGCCCCGCTGACTGCCTCTCTAACTGCGCGAGCAGAGACGCGCCTTCCCTTGCGTTGACCGCCTGCCCGGAGCTAAGCAAGCGCGTTATGCCCAGCCCCGCCAAGGTTTCCAACGCGGAGAATGGATCGCGGCACAGGTCAAAGGCGCGATGAAATACCACCGGCAGCGGCTGCGCAGCTTCGATCAACTGCGCCGTCCGCTCTTTATCGACCGATCCATCCGCCGACAAGCAGCCGATGACCATAGCCGCGACACCAGCTCGGCGGGCAAAGTCTATATCGCGCCGCATCACGGCAATTTCGGCATCGCTATACAAAAAGTCGCCGCGCCGAGGCCGTATCAGCGCCGCGACCGGGATGTCCAGCCGCTGACAAGTCAATTCCAGCAAACCCGGCGATGGCGTTAACCCGCCACTGGGCAGGTCGGCGCACAATTCAATACGTTGCGCGCCACAGGCTTGGGCGGTCAGCGCGGATGCGAGCGAATCGACTGCGACTTCAAAGGTATAAGCCATGGGCTTGTCAGCCTAGCAGAACATGTTGCAGCGCAGAAGGTGAAGCAAGCAAGTCGGGGCAAATTGGGCATCCGTGTCGATTCATAGGGGCGAGGCGCTGCCTCATCCACACCAGGATGCTTCGGGTAAGGACAGCAAAGCGCATTGCCCCTGTACCTCGCTGCTGCCCCTCACTACAATCGCGGCAATCCTTACACAAATACGCCCGGGAGGAGCTACCGCCAATGAACCGAGCCGACCACAAGCGCCTGTTTCTGCCCGGCCCAGTCGAGGTGCGCCCGACGATTCTGCAAGCGCAGGCAGCGCCGATGATCGGGCATCGCATGCCGGAGTTCGCCGCGCTTTTCGCCCGCTTGCAAACCAAGCTGAAGCGCGCCTTCTTCACGCAAAACCGCGTCTACATCAGCGGGTCTTCTGGCTCGGGATTGTGGGAGGGCGCGGTACGGTGTGGCATCCGCGCTGACCGCAAGGTCTTGCATCTGGTGGGCGGCGCATTCAGCGAACGATGGGCGCTGGTCAGCCGCGCCAATGGGTTGCGGGTCGATTGCCTGGAGGTGCCCTGGGGCTGCGCGCATAGCCCCGACATGGTGGCGGAGGCGCTGGAAAAGCAGGCTTATGACGCCGTTTGCGCCGTGCACAATGAAACCAGCACCGGCCTAACCAACCCCATCCGCGAGATTGGCGAGGTTGTGCGCCAGCAGGCGGACACGCTTTTCTTCGTCGACACCGTCAGCGGCTTCTTGGGCACAGAGCTGCGCGTCGACGACTGGGGCATTGATGTCGCGCTGACATCCAGCCAGAAAGCCTTCGCCCTGCCACCGGGCATCGCCTTCGCCGCCGTCAGCGACCGCGTTTTGCAACGAGCGCAAGGCATCAAAAATCGCGGCTATTATTTCGATTTCCTCACCCTAGAAAAGTCGCTGCAAAAGAACAATACGCCGTCGACGCCGCCCATCGCGCTGATGTACGCGGCTGACGCACAGCTGGATGCCATCCTGACAGAAGGCATGGAAGCGCGTTGGCAACGGCACCGTGAAATGCGCGATGCGGCGCATGACTGGGCGCTGTCACGCGGCTTTGGCTTGTACGCGCAGGCCGGCTATCGCAGCGACACCGTGACCACAGTCGCTAATGCGCGCGGCATCGATGTAGCCGCCATGAACGCCTTTATGCAGCGCGAATGCGGCATCGCCATGGATACAGGCTATGGCAAAATCAAAGGCAAGACCTTCCGCCTGCCGCACATGGGCGATTGCGACATGGACATGCTGGATGAAGTACTGGGCGGGCTGGACGCTTTCCTGGAGAGCGCATAATGCGTTTCCATGTGCTGGTGCCGGATACTGTTCATCAGAGCGCCATAGACCGCCTGCGCTCGCAAAAAAGCCTGCGGGTGAGCGCGCCCGGCAAATTGCCGCGTCCCGCCCTGCTGGAGGCGGTCGCCGATGCCCATGCGCTGATAATCCGCAGTGGCGTGACAGCCGATGCCGAGTTGCTATGCGCAGCCAAAGAATTGCGAGCCATCGCGCGGGCGGGCGTGGGCGTCGACAATGTAGACCTGGCAGCGGCAAAAGCGCGCGGCGTGGTGGTGATGAATACGCCGGACGGCAACACCATCTCCACAGCCGAATACACCTTTGGCTTGATGCTGGCGCTGGCTCGGCATATTCCGCAGGGGCATGCCTCGCTGGCGGCTGGGCAGTGGGATCGCAAGCGCTTCAGCGGCGCGGAGCTGCGCGGCAAGACCTTGGGCATCGTGGGATTGGGGCGCATCGGGCAGGCGATTGCGCGGCGTGCCCAAGCCTTTGAGATGCGCGTCGTGGCGCATGATCCCTACCTGCCGCCCGGCATCGCGCAGACGCTGGGACTGCCGCTGCTGGCGCTGGACGAAGTCTATGCCCAAGCCGACTTTCTAAGCCTGCACGCGCTGATCAGCCAAGAAACTCGCGGCATGATCCATGCGAGCAGCATCGCGCGCATGAAAAAGGGCGTGCGCATCATCAATGCGGCTCGTGGCGCGCTCATCAACGAAGCCGACCTGGCGGAGGCGCTGCGAAGCGGTCGGGTGGCCGGCGCGGCGCTGGATGTCTATGCGCAGGAACCACCAGAGCCTGATAACCCGCTGCTGGGGCTGCCCAATGTGATCCATACGCCGCATCTCGCCGCCAGCACCACCGACGCGCAGGTGGTTGTCGCGGTCGAAGCAGCGCAACTGATTGTCGATTTTCTGCTGCATGGCAAAGCCGCCAACGTCTGCAACTGATTCCGCATCGCAGGCAGGCAACTTCTTGCGCCGCCGCTGCCATTGAGACTACTATTATGGGCAATGACAACTGGCGAAAGAAGGTTGCCCATGGTCAAGCGATTCCCGCTCGTAGCGCTCTGCCTACTCTTTATCCTCAGCGCAGCCCCATTTGCGCTTGCCGATGCTGATTGTGATGCCGATTTCTCTCACTATGCCCGCGCCGTCCAACTGCATGATATGGGCGATTATGCCCGCGCTCTGCGCTACTACAACTGCGCGCTCGCGGCGGATCCCGCAAATCCCACCATTCCTCTTCTGATTGAAAACCTGCGCGAAGACATCGCCAGCGCGCCCCATGCTTGGTCGACTGATGCCACCGTCTGCGACGCTAGTAGCGACCATGTTCAACTCGGGCAAAGCGCTTATGCCCGCGGCGACGAAGACAGCGCCCTGGCGCAACTGCAATGCACGCTGCTTGTCAACCCGGGCGATGCCGAAGCCGCCGAGCTGATGGGGCATATCCACATCAACCGCGGCAACACGCACATCGCCAGATACTATTATGACCGCGCCGCCACAGCCGCTCAAAAGCCCGCCCAGCCCGGCTTCATCATGCCCGACTGGCTGACTCCCTACGAAGTCGCGCCTGCCACCAACCAGCCTGCGCGCTCGCTCACGTTTTTCCCCCAGCGCGTCTATGTCCTGTCGCGGCTGACTATCCAACCGCCGCCGCCAGCTAGCCAAGACGCGGGCTTGGGATTCGCGGATTACATCGACTTTGCCAATTGGTTCAGCAAACGCGGCGAATGGCAGCGAGTGGCAAAATCGCTGGCGCGCGCCCTGGAGCTGCAACCCTATCATGATGATATTCGCTGTCGCCTGGGCATGGTCTATCAGTCGCTGGGCGATGACAGCGCGGCGCTGGCGCAATTCGACTATGTAATCTCCCGCGACCCCAGTCATATCTGCACGAGTGGGAACCGCCGGGCGATGCTGCGCGCAGCCAATGCCGCCCCACAAAATACCGCGTCCGCGCCACAAGAAGTCTCTCCCGCCCAGCCCATCGTGGAGCGCGCCTTGACTTACCACGATGCCAACAAGCTCTTCGCGGCCGCCAACACCTTTATCGAAGCGCTGGCGCTTGACCCCGCGCATCACCAGGCGCGCTGCGAACTGGCGACTATCTTCAGCGAATGGTCAAACTACGGACGAGCCCTGCGCGAGTTCGAGCGCATCCTGGCTCATCAGCCAGCGGATGCCTGCGCAATCGCGGGCCGCCTCGCCACAGTCGAGAAGCTGCTGGATATGTATGTGCCGCTGGTGGTGGAGGACTACTTCTATCATGCGCGTGAATACCTGCGCATCGACGCCTGGTCGCAGGCGCGTGAGGCGCTGGAGCTTGGCTTGACGCTTGAGCCGATGCGCCCGTATATGCGCTGTCAGCTGGGCATGGTCGCTTGGCAGCTCGGCGATACCAACTTCGCCTTGGCGCAATTCGACCGCATATTGATGAACGACAGCCAGGACGCCTGCGCCGCCTCAAACCGTGATGCGCTGATGCAAAGCCTGCGCGGCGAATAGATGTAAGGCTTTGGCAAGCATTTCGTTAGCCCAGCTTTAGCATTGGCGGCTAGGCTGGGCGCAATCATATACAAAAAGGGCATACTGGGTATGCTCTTTTTTCCTATCAGGAGGATGTCCATGAAGAAATTGACGCTCATCGCGCTGGCCTTGCTGCTTTTGACTGTCTTCGCGCAGGCGCAGCGCCCCCCCGAAGAAATATATGAAAGCGACTATATCGCGCCTGAGTTCCCGCCTGGGCTGGACTGGATCAATATCGACGAGTCGCTAACCGTCGCTGGCTTGCGGGGCAAAATCGTCATCCTCGACTTTTGGACCTATGGCTGCGTCAACTGCCTGCACATCATCCCGGTGCTGGAGCAGGTGGAGACCAAATATGCGAACGAAGTGGTGGTCATCGGCGTGCATTCCGCCAAGTTCGATAATGAGGGGCAGACCGAGAATCTGCGCCAGATTGTGCAGCGCTACGAGGTACATCATCCGGTCGTCAACGACCACGAATTCGCCATCTGGCGCAGCTATGGCGTGAATGCCTGGCCCACCGTCGCTGTCATCAATCCGCGCGGCAACCTGGTCGTCCGCCAATCGGGCGAGGTGCCTTTCGAGGCATTCGACACCTACCTCACCGGCATGATTGAGTATTATGACGGGCTGGATGACACGATCATCGACCGCACTCCCTTGCAACTGGCGCTGGAAGGCGCGAGCGACCCGGGCACGCCGCTGCTCTTCCCCGGCAAGGTCTTGGCGGATGCCGCGGGCGGGCGTCTCTTCATCGCCGATAGCAGCCACAACCGCATCGTCATCGCCGCTATGGATAGCTATGAGGTGCTGGATATCATCGGTTCCGGCGCACGGGGATTTGCCGGCGGCAGTTTTGAAGACACGCGCTTCGATAAACCGCAGGGCATGGCGTTGGATGGCGACTGGCTCTACATCGCCGATGTCAACAACCACAGCATCCGCCTGGCGGATCTGGGCGCGCGCGAGGTTATCACCCTGGCGGGCGACGGCATTATGGGCCGCAGCCGCCACCCCTTCGGAGAAAATATCCCCAACCCGCTGGGCGTCTCGCTGCGCAGCCCCTGGGATGTCGAGCTGGATGATGCTGGCAGGCTGCATATCGCCATGGCCGGCACGCACCAACTGTATATCTACGAGCCGGGCAGCAATCGCTTGTATCCATCGGTCGGCAATGGGCGCGAAGCCAACCTGAACGGCGTCAGCCTGGCAAACAGCGAACTCGCCCAGCCCAGCGGCCTCTATTATGCCGGCGCGGGAAAATTGTATTTTGCTGACAGCGAAAGCAGCACCATCCGCCTGGCTGACTTTGAGCAGGACTTGGTCACCGTCGTCTCCGGCACCACCGAAAACAGCCTCTTCGATTACGGCGACATCGACGGTGAGCTAGGCGAGAATCGTTTGCAGCACGCGCTGGGTATCGAAGGCGCGCCCGATGGCAGCTTGTACATCGCCGATACCTACAACAGTCGCATCAAGATCATCCCGCCCGGCGAAACCCGCACGGGTACGCTCGCCGGGCTGGGTGGCGCGGGTGGCTATGCCGATGGACCAGCCAGCCAGGCGCAATTCGACGAACCCGGCGGCTTGAGTTATGCGGACGCCAGCTTGTACATCGCCGATACCAACAACCATGTCATCCGCCGGCTTGATTTGGCCGCTGGCACCGTCGACACCGTGCGTTTCCCAAATCCAGAAGCGCTGATTATCAATCCTGAGGCGCTGACTCTGCTGGGCGGCAACCAAAGCGATGATGAGCTAACGCGGCTGGAAACGCAGCAAGTCGCCGCTGGCGAGGGCGCGCTGACCCTGCAACTGAGCTTCGCCGATGCGCTGAAGATCAATCCGCTCATTGATAGCCAGTTTGCGCTTACGATGGATGGCGAGGCGCAGCTAGAGGCGGTCGTGACGGAGAATGTGCTCAGCCTGCCCATCCTGTTTATCGAGGGCGGCGGCAACCTGCATGCGGAGTTGACGCTTTATTATTGCCGCGAAGGGGCGGAAGCGCTGTGCTACATTGAAAGCGCCCGC
This sequence comes from Chloroflexota bacterium, assembly GCA_009840575.1. Classification (GTDB taxonomy): domain Bacteria; phylum Chloroflexota; class Anaerolineae; order Aggregatilineales; family Phototrophicaceae; genus UBA6055. The sequence goes on from VXNO01000056.1 coordinate 23,774, forward strand.
TGGGAGATTCCCTATGCAACGGCGGGAACATCAGCGCAAAGCGAGATCCTGCTGGCGCGGCAGATTGATGCGCCGGAGCTATAAGCCCTGGCACATCGCGCAGCAGAGATTCACCACAGAAGTAGGGCCAAGTAAGTCGTGAGAATGGAATCTGTAGGGGCGAGTCTTGGCTCGCCCAGAATCATCGCAGAAAACGGCGGGCGCCCCAAAGCTCGCCCCTACCTCAACGTTTCGGGACAGGGGTAGGCTAGCGCGCGCCGATGGTGATGCTGCCTTCGCGCAATTCGCCGCCGCGCAGGAATGCGATAGCGACCGTCGCGCCCACTTTCATCCGCGTCAGCGCCAGTTGCAGCTCATCGATATCGGCGATGGCTTCATCGCCCAGTGCCACCAGGATATCGCCCACCAGCAAGCCCGCCGCTGCCGCCGGGCTGCCCGCTTCCAGCGAGACGACCAGCAAGCCCGTCTCTTGCTCTAGTGTGTTGATGATGGCATCGGGCAATTGCGCCGCCTGCGCCCCCACGCCAAGATAGCCACTGCGGATTTCCCCATCACTCAAGAGCGCCGCGACCAAGCTACGCAAAGTAGACAGCGGTACAGCCATGCCGATGCCGCCGCCGAAACCCGATGTGAGCAAGCCGTGCACGCCGCCATCCGCGCCGAGCAAAGCGCCGCCGGAAAAACCCGGGTACATGACGAGATCCAACTGTAGCAGCCCCTCCGCCAGCGCGAAGCCACCCCACTGGCGCATTCGTCTGCGCCATTTGTCAGTCCGCCGGTGCGGTCGCTTGCCCTTGCCACTTTTCTGTAGAGCCATTCTCATTTTTCTACGCCGCTGACGGGTAGCCCGCGCTTGCACGATGCCGCTGACGATGCCGGCGCTGGCGCGGATGCGGATTGGCCGCGCCACAGCCACAGCCAGATCGCCGACGCGCAGGCTGTCCGCCGCTGCCCAATTCGCCGGTTGCAGCGCGCCCTCCACCCGCAGCAGCGCCAGGTCATTGCGCGGGTCGCGCCCGACCAATTGGGCAGCAACCTGCTCGCCAGCCGCCGTAGCGATTGTGATGTCCGCGTCGCTTTCCACGCCATGATGCGCGGTGATGACCAGGTCTTCCGCCCAGGCAATGCCACTGGCGGGCAAGCGGCGGCGCGCATGCACCGTCAGCACACTGTCGGCAGTGCCCGCCACCAGGTCAGCCAGGTCCTTCGAAAAGGTCTTCAGCGCTTCTGTCATGCTTTTCTCCTTTGTATGATATATGCCTTGCCGCTCATTCTGCACCAAGCAGCCGCGCCGACGCATCACACCAATGGCGAGAAGCGCCTAGCAATTTGGGTAGGTGCGCAAGAATCGGAGCGCTTATGTAATGCCCGTTTGCTACAATCTCGGCGTATTCCTTGGCGAGAGGCGGAAGCATGTCTTTGGTTCAATTGACCGCGCTGTTGTCGCTGGGCGCGATTTGGGGCGCGTCTTACATTTTCATTCGCGTCGCGGTTGAGCCATTTGGCCCGCTCTTCCTGATGTTTTTGCGCGTCTTGCTGAGCGGGCTGATCCTGGTTGGTTATGCGCGGCTGCGGCGGGTACAGCTCAATATCCGCGGACATTGGCGGCAATTCCTGTTGCTGGGGCTATTAGGCTCTGCCTTGCCATTTAGCCTGATTGGCTGGGCGGAACTGACCGTAACAGCCTCCATGGCGGCTATTTTGATGTCGACCACGCCGCTATTCACCATCTTCGTCGCGGCGATCGGTTTGGGCGAGCGACTGACGGCGGCAAAGTTGCTGGGCGCGCTGCTGGGCATCATCGGCGTCAGTATCACAGTGAGTGGCGCGGAAATGGAACTGACGCCCGATGTCATCGCGGCGACGTTGGCGCTGCTGCTAGCGACTTTGAGCTATGCCTGTGGCGGCGTCTTCGCCAAGCGCGCTTTCAGCGGCTTGAACAACCTGTCGATGTCTTGTGGGCAACTGCTGGGGGCATCGTTTGTGCTGACCCCATTTGCTTTTGCGAACCTGCCCGAGCATAGCTTGCCCGCGGAAGCCATCGGGGCGCTGCTGGCGCTGGCGGTCGTCTGCACCGCGCTTGCCTATCAGCTGTATTATTACTTGCTGATACACGCGGGCCCCCTCAACGCGCTGACTGTCACCTTGTTGATGCCGGTCTTTGGCGTGCTTTGGGGCGCGCTGCTGCTGGGCGAACATATCAGCCCGGGCATGTTGGCTGGGCTGGTCATCGTGCTTGGCAGCGTGGGGCTGGTGACAGGGATGCTCTCGCCGCGCCGACGCAACTTGCGGGGGACGCAGCCTGCTTGAGAGCAGACCGCGTCGCGAAATCACATATTCAGCGCGTCATAGCCGGGGCCTTGCGTGAAGAAGTCGTAATTGGGCGCGATATCCGGCGTCAGGTCGATGATGTCGCCTTCTTCATGCTCGATGATGACCTTGGCATCGTGCGGCACCCGCTCTTGCCCTTCCATCATCTCGTAATCGGTCGGCACTTCTTCTTCGACGAAGATGGCTTCAAAGGGGCATTCGGGGATGCAAGCGCCGCAATCGATGCAGGTATCCGGGTCGATGTAGAACCAGGGCCATTCGTTCTCGGGTTTGCCGCCGATGATGCACTCGACCGGACAAACTTCAACACAAGCGCCATCGCGCAGGCACAAACTGGTGATGATATGTGTCATGTTGGGTTTCTCCTCGCTCGTTTCATCAGGCTGGCTATCAGCGACGATCTCGAGCCGCTTTCTTTCCCTTATCATTTATGCTAGCGCAGAATGCCGCGCGTTACTAGCATATTCTTCGCAACTTGCCCCCAAATTCAAGGGTGATTCGCTACGCCTATTTGGTTACAATTCGTCTCAGCTCAAGCTCCAGTAGCTCAGGGGACAGAGCATTGGTTTCCTAAACCAAGTGTCGCAGGTTCGAATCCTGCCTGGAGCGCTAGACCGCCACCGTCAGGGCTTTCGCCTGGATGTTGGCTTGCGCGGCAGCGGCAAAGCCCTCTACATCCAGCGCGCCGGCATCTACATCACCCCGCAAGCGCAGGCTCACAGTCCGCGCCGCTATATCACGGTCACCCACAACCAGCAGCCAAGGCACCAGCATGGCGCGGTGCTGACGAATCTTGGAGCGCATGTTGCGGTCTTTGGTATCGGCTTGTACGCGCATGCCTCGCGCTTTGAGCAGGGCGCTTATTTCCAGCGCGTAGTCATTGTGCGCCTCGCGGATGGGGATGATGACCGCTTGCATTGGCGCGAGCCAGGGCGGGAATGCGCCGGCAAAATGCTCGATGAGGATGCCGATGAACCGCTCCAGGCTGCCGAAGGGCGCGCGATGGATCATGACCGGGCGCTTGCGGGTGTTGTCCTTGTCGACATACTCCAGGTCGAAGCGCTGCGGCAAGTTGTAATCCACCTGCACCGTGCCCAACTGCCATTCGCGCTTTAATACATCGCGCACGATGAAATCCAGCTTGGGACCATAAAATGCCGCTTCACCCGGCTCGATATGATAGGCCAGGTTCAGTTGATCACAAGCGCGGACGATGGCGGCGGTGGCGGCTTCCCAGAGCTCTCCATCGCCGACATATTTGTCGCTGGCTGGGTCGCGCGTGCCGATGCGGGCGCGGAAGTCCGCCATACCCAGCGCGCCAAAGACATCCTGGATCAAGCGCACAACGCCGATGAATTCGTCCAGCAGTTGGTCGGGACGCACGAAGAGATGCGCGTCGTCGACCGTGAAGCCGCGCACACGGGTCAATCCGCGCAGCTCGCCCGATTGCTCGTAGCGGTAGACCGTGCCAAATTCAGCATAGCGCAGCGGCAAATCCCGGTAGGAGCGTGGCTGGCTGGTGTAGATGCGGCAGTGGTGCGGGCAGTTCATGGGGCGCAGCATGAATTCATCGCCATCCACATCGATGGGGCTGTACTGGCTGTCGGCATAATAGGGATAATGCCCGGAGGTTTTATAAAGTTCGATGTTGCCCAGGTGCGGCGTGATAACGGGCAGGTAGCCGCGCTCGACCTGGATATCACGCAGCCAGCGCTCCAACGTATCGCGCAGGGTCGTGCCCGCCGGCAGCCACAGCGGCAGCCCTTTGCCCACCATGGCGTCGATGATGAAGAGGTCGAGCTTCTCGCCCAAGGCGCGGTGGTCGCGCTTGGCGGCTTCGGCGAGTTGATTGCGGTATTCCGCCAATTCCGCGGGGCTATGCCAGGCGGTGCCGTAAATGCGCGTGAGCTGCTGGCGCTTCTCGTCGCCGCGCCAATACGCCCCGGCTGGCGGACGCAGCGAAATGCTGACGGCTTTGGGGTTGATATCGGCGGTGCTGGCGACATGCGGCCCACGGCACAAATCAGTGAAGCCGCGCTGCGTATAGACGGTCAGTTGCGCGCCATTGTCCGCCGCCAGCAAGTCGTCGATCAATTCCAGCTTGTAAGGCTGGTCGCGGAAGAGCTCACACGCTGCCTCTGGCGCGATTTCGCGGTATTGGAAGTCGTGCCTGCCCGACAGGATTTTGCGCATGCGCCGCTCGACCCATTTGATATCCTCAGCGCTGATGGGCTGCGGGAGGTCGAAGTCATAATAGAAGCCGTCTTCAATCGGCGGGCCAATGGCGGTCTTGGCGGTGGGGAAGCGCTCCAGCATCGCCTCCGCCAGGACATGGGCGGCTGAATGGCGAATTTTGTAGAGTTGGCTGTCTTCGTAACGGGCGTCGGACATGCGGGCATCTCGCTGGCTGCTGGGCGTCTGGCGCTATTGTAAAGGACATTTCGCAGGCGGGTAGGGGAGAAGGCAGGGTTCAGCCGCTGAGCACCAGCACCTCATCAATGACGGCTTGGGCGATTTCCTGGGTGGCGAAATGCTTTTCCTTGGTTGGCTCGTTGTCATGGGTGACGCGCGTGAACAGGCTCTCGAAGACATCCTGCGCGACCAGGTTATCGATTGTGTCTTCGATGATCTCCAATTGCAACTGCTCGACGATGATATGCGGCGTATCCAGCACGGCATAACGCACGGGCGGCGTCTCGGGGATAGAGCCGGTGGCCAGCCAGGTCAGCTGCAACTGGCGATGAATATAAGCGACAGTGGCGAAGAGCGCGGTATAGACCGTGCCGTCTTCCATGCGCACCAGGACATCGCAAGCGTCGCCATCTTCAAGCGGCTCGCAAAAGACCTCGTCGGGCACAATCATGATTTTTTCAACTGCGTCGGCTGGCGTCATTCTTATCTCTATCCCGTTTCAATAAGGGCTATTTCTATAGTGAAGGCATTGCTGTGTACGATTCAGCATAGCACATTGGCAGGCGATTGCAACGTTTTTCACAAAGTCGCGCCGCCAGCCGTCGCGATTTGCCTATACGATTCTGACACAACTGGCATAAAATAAGCCGACAACCCAGCGAGGCAGCCCCATGTCCGAAGGCAAGCAGGGCCACCCTTTGTATCAGCAGCGCGCGCTGCCCTCAGAGCCCACGGAGAAGCGCAAGCCACCGCCCCGGCCACAGGCGGAAAGACCGTGGCTGACCTATCTACTGGTGGGTTTGCTGGTCGCTATCTACCTGGCTGGCTGGCTGCTGCCCGAGCTGGGGGCGCAGTTGCTCTTGCAAGGCGCGCTGATCCCGGCAGCGGTCATCGACGGCGGGCAAGTCTATCGCCTGTTGACCGCTATGTTTTTGCACGCCAGCCCGGGGCATATTTTATTCAATGCTTATGCCCTGTATATTTTTGGCAGCGGCATGGAGCCGATCTTCGGGCGGGCGCGGCTGCTGCTGATTTATGTGCTGGGCGGCTTGAGCGGCTCGCTGCTGAGCCTGGCGCTGGGAAGCAACTGGTCAGTAGGCGCGTCGGGGGCGGTCTTCGCCTTGTTCACGGCGCAGGCGCTGCACCTGCACCAGCATCGCCGGCTGTATGTCGATGTGCGCGGCAAGCTGCGGCACATGCTCTTCCTCCTCGGCATCAACCTGCTGCTGGGCTTCCTGCCTGGCTCGCGCATCGATAACTGGGGGCATATCGGCGGTATGCTGGGCGGGCTGCTGCTGGCTTGGCGGATTGCGCCGCGCTTCCCGCCATTGACGATGCCCTTGCGCTCTTTGAAAGAGCTGGCGCGCAGCGATACCAACTCGTTGCGGTATCATACGCCTTTCGTCGTTCTTTATTGCGGCGGACTAATCGCCCTCACCGCGCTGGTCATCTTCGTTCATGGCGGCTGACTGGGCGAGCTGATATTGCAATAAAGCGATTTGCTGCGCCGCTTCTTTGTTTTCGCGTGTCAAGCGCGTGATGACCATAGAAAAATACAATTGGATGAAGAGCAGGAAGAGCAGCGCTAACAAAAAAAGCAGATTGGTCGGGTCGAAGATATTCAGCGCCGCCGCCAGTTGATGCAGCAAGTCGCGCCAGATGCCCAGCGCCAGCATCACCACCGCCGTGCCCAGCCACAGCAGCGAATACTCCTCGCTGAGATGCCGCCGCCGCACCAGCTCCAGCACGACCACCAAGGCCACCAAGGCCGCGCCCACCGTGAAAATCATCGAGCGGTCGATCATGGTTTCCATTCCTTGCCTGCCTCCGGATTTAGCCCCCCATCCCCAAGCCCTCACAAGGAGGGCAGAGGAGCTAACGATAACTATATCGGCGTTTCTGTAGGAGGTTTCCTTACTTGAAGCAGCGCTCGGCGAAACCTCCCCCTATTGATATGGGGGGCGAGGGGGGGTAGACCGACTGGGGGCTAACCCGCCTGCTATCCAGCTTTTCTTGTTCCGCGGCGATGCGTTTGGCCAGCTTTCTTATGCTCTCTTGACTATTTTGTATTTCTCGGCGGGTTGCCTGTGTTGTTGTGGCGCGAGGGTGTAGAATCTGTCCCATAATTCGTCCTTTTGCTCCTTGGATACAGTACCAGTATAATCTAGGATTATACAACTAGCCACTCTCTTGAATTTGATGTTGTTGACGGCAGTGTTTCAACTTGACGCGATTGCCCCGCGTCTGCCCCCTTGACAGCGTGCGCCAGCCTCGCTAGACTGCGAAGCCGATAAGCATTCTGCCGAGATAGCTCAGTTGGTAGAGCATCGCACTGAAAATGCGGGTGTCCCCAGTTCAAGTCTGGGTCTCGGCACACGAACAACCATTCTGCTCATTTCGCGTTGCCCGCCATACCCCGCGCATCTTGGCGATCGGCTTATCCTCTGGCATCTGGCGCGCGAGCTGCACAAGCGCGGCATCAGCATCGACTTGCTGGCGCTCTACGACCGCGCCGATGATCCGCAGCATATCGACAAATACCGCCCGTACTTTCGGCATATCCGCTTAATTCCCGAGCCGCCGCGCAGCAACCTGAGCTATCTGCGCCGCTTGCTCCTGCCTGGCGCGCGCTTTGCTAATCGCCCTGAGTCGAGTTTTTGTCCGCCGCTTTGGGGGGCAATCGCGGAATGCTTGCGCCACAACAAATATGACCTCGCGCATTGCTTCGGCAGTTTCACCGTCTATGAATATCTGCCGCTTTTTGCCCACCTGCCCAAGCTCATTACGCCCTACGAGTCGCACAGTCTGTATCTGCGTTCCGCCGCGCAACAGGGCAACCTGCTCGCGCGCATCCGGCTGCCGCTGGCGCGGCGCTATGAACAGTTCATGTTCAGCCCCTACGACCGCACAGTCCTGATATCGGATGTGGACGCCGCCATGCTGCGCGACTTGCAGCCGGGCTTGCGCGTCGCCGTCATCCCCAACGGCGTTGATCTGGCGCAATTCCGCCCGACCGCGAGCGACCGCGACCGCAACAGCCTTGTATTCGTGGGCAATTTCGCTTATGCGCCCAACCAGGACGCGGCGCGTCTCTTGATTGAGCGGCTGCTGCCGGCGGTGCGCGCGAAGCTGCCCGCGGCGCGATTGCAGTTGGTCGGCGCGAACCCGCCTGATTGGCTGCGCGAGCTGGCGAATGAACATATTGAAGTCACGGGTCGCGTCGCCGATGTCGCGCCCTATCTATCTCGCGCGGCTCTATTTGTCTGCCCTTTGCGCATCGGCGCGGGCATGAAGAACAAAGTGCTGGAAGCGCTGGCGATGGGTGTACCGGTCGTGGCCACGCCACTGAGCGTCGATGGCATCGCGGCGCGCCACCAGGAGTCGGCTTGGATCGCGCCCGTCGATCAACTGGCGGCGGCTGCCATTCGCCTGCTGCAAGACGAAGCGCTGCGGGTCAAATTGTCGCAGAATGGTCGCCAACTCATCGAAGCCCGCTACACCTGGGCGCGGACGGCTGATGCTTATGCGCGGCTGTATGCGGAGATCTGCGCGGCGCGCTAAACGATCATCAACTGGTCGCGCTCCGGCAAGGGCGGGAAAGGCGCTTGCGGCAGTGTCTGATACCAATAGGCGACCGAGGCGATGTCGTCTTGCAGCGGCAGGTAGCGGCGATTGTAGCCCCAGCCCAGCGCTTGCATGGTAACGCGCAGGTCGGCATTGAAGCGGATGGGGTCGGTAATGTGCCAGCGATACATACCCATGCGCAGTTGGTGGCGATAATCGTTATCGCCGCGAATGACCTGATGAAAGCCGGCATAGGGCGTCGTAAAGGTTACATAGCCTTGATTGTGGCGCGGGCTGGGGTCGAAATTATAAGAACCGCAGAAATAATCTTCCGTGCCCGTGCCGCAGATGGTCGGGTGGTCATCGCCATCCAGGTAGAACTTCAGCTCGCCCTCGCCCCACCAGCCGTTGTTGTTCGCGCCCCAAGCCACATAAGTGCCGACATAATGCCCGCGCCCGCGAATGCCATCGACAATTGTGTACACTTCTTTGTAAGGCAAAGGATTGACACGCCGAAATTGCGCATGGAAATAAGCGGCATCTTCCGGCACTTCGGTCAAGGTGTAGTTGATTTGGTAATAGAGGGTCAGGTCTTCTTCGGCGATATTGCTGATGGTCATGCGGCAATGGCGGCGGAAGGGCATCTCCCAATAGGAGTTGAAGGCGCTGCCCGGGTTGACGCAGATAGGCAGCGAAGAGACCTGGGCGTATTGCCCCCAGCCCACCGCGAAGAAATCGCCCAGCGGGCATTCCACTGAGGGATTTTCATTGCCATCCCAATAGATGCGCAGGATAATATAACGCCAGTTGTTGCCGGAGGGCGTCATCCACACCTGCTGGATAGCGCCAGGACCCGCGATATCGGCCATGGTGAAGGTCTCGCCGGACGCGATGCGCGCCGACGGCGACACTTTCCAGCCCTGCCCGAGGTCGCGCGCCGCCTGGCTGCCCGTGCCTTTGGTTGCCATGCCGCCCGCGCCTTTTGCGCCGCTGAAATTCTCCGCGCTGATGGAGCGAGTCCGCGCATTAGACAGGCGCGATAAATTGCCCAGGTGCATGCCGAGTCCATTGAAGCCGCTCATGCGAATCCTCGCTGTTTATGGGGTAGGGGTCGGGCTGGTACTGTTAACCAGGTTGTCAAAATGCAATTGAAATACTTCGCAGACATCGCTGTGCGAGCCGACGTAGACATAGCTGATAGTATCGCCCATGTAGGTTAATGAGCCAGCTTCCGCGCAGGGCTCGATGCTCACATTCTGGGCGCTGGCATTGCTCTCTTGCCCGCCCAGCGCGCAGTTGATGAGCTCCTGGTTGATGCGCGACTGGTTGATGACCATGGCTGCGCCGACGCGAGGTGCCATCAGGTTGGAGACGTCGCCTTGATAGAAGCGCGCGGCGATCGCGCCCCGATCCTGGAAGCACTGCAAGATCTGCTCCAGCTTGGCCACAGCCGCCGTCACGCCAATCTGCCCGCCCATCATCGCTGCCCCGCCCAGCGCCGCGAACGCGCCATCAATGGTCGTGTCGACATCCGTGGCGCTGTATGCCGCCAGGTTGGGCAGCAAACGTTGTGCCGATGTGGCATCGTTGGCGACATTGCTGGTCTCGCTGCAAGCCGACAGCAGCATGATGGCCATCAACAGGCAGGCCAGTCTCATCCTATAGCATCTCCGACTGATAATTCTCGCTCACCTTCCACACATTCTAGCAGATATTTAGCTTCTGGCTCAGTGGACGGATGGAAATACGCCTGCCACCCAGATGATGTGTACACAGGGTTGTCGCCAGTCAAGTATTGCGGAGGATAACCATGAAGCAGTTCGCCCAGTTGGTGATGATCGCCGTTCTGTTTGCCGCGCTCAGCGGGTCCACCTTGGCAGTCGAGCGCAACGATGAAGAGCCGATATTCTATCAGGCTTACCATGTCGCTAATTGCAGTGTCTATGCCAGCGGCATAGGCGAAGTTAGCGCCACCTACCTGTATTATTGGGATATTGCGGCGCAGGCGAATCGGGTCGGCAGAATCATGCATGTCAGCCGCGACCTGAAGCCGGGCTATTTCGGCGGCGCGCGCAAGTCCCAGGCATCGGTGACCGTCGTGATACGGGCGCTCGCCAGTATCGACACCTGGGAAAATACCTGCACAGTCTAAGCCAGTCGCGCGCGGACGCATAATCATCAGCCTCGTCAGTCCGGCGGCGGGGCTGTTGACATCGCCGCGGGTACTGTGGCAAAGTTCGCTTCTGTGAATTCAACGGTCGGCAAAACTCAAAGTGGGAAAAAGGCCAATGAAACTGCTGCGATACGCGCTGGGCGACAGCGAACACATCGGCATCTTGAATGCGGGAGAAATCATGCGGCTCGGTGTCACAAGCATGACCGAGTTGATGGCAGAGGACGCGGCTTTTGTGGACACGGGCATCATCGATACCCTAGCGGATGTTCGCATTCTGCCGCCGCTTTCCCCGGGCAAAATCCTGGCTATCGGCCGCAACTATGCCGAGCACGCCCGCGAGCTGGACAATGAAATCCCGCCCGAGCCGCTGGTCTTCGCGGTCCTGCCCAGCGCCGTCATCGGGCAGGGCGATACCATTGAGTGGGAGAGCGCCATCACCCAGCAGGTCGATTGGGAAGGCGAGTTGGCGGTCATCATCGGGGCGGAGGCGCGCAAGGTCAGCGAGGCGGACGCGCTGGACTTTGTCTTCGGCTACACCATCGCCAACGATGTATCGGCGCGCGACCTGCAAACGCGCGACAAGCAATGGACGCGCGCCAAAGGCATGGATACTTTCTGTCCCTTGGGTCCCTGCGTGGCAACCGCAAACGACATCCCCGACCCGCAGGCTTTGCAAATTATCACGACTGTAAACGGCGAAGAAAAGCAAGATGGCAGCACCGCCGATATGATCTTCTCCGTGCGCCGGTTGATTGCGCATTTGTCGCGCGCATTCACCTTGAACCCCGGCGATATCATCCTGACCGGCACCCCCTCCGGCGTGGGCAAGGCGCAGAAGCCGCCGCAATTCCTGAGCGCCGGCAGCCACGTCAGCATCCGCATCGAGGGCATCGGCACACTGACGAATCACTGCCGCGAGATGTGAATTAAGAAAAAGGAAATCAACATGAACCGCATCCTCTTCGCCGCTGACTGCCTGGATATTCTCAAGGACAGCAGCGCCATCCCCGACGCGTCCATCGACCTTATCTACCTCGACCCGCCCTTTAATTCCAACTCGAAGTACAACCTGCCTTTCAAAGGCAAAGACAAAAACCACAAGCCGGTCGAAGCCTTCGTCGATATCTGGAAGTGGAGCGACCAGGACGCCGAGACCCTGGATGACCTGCAGCGCGACCCGCGAACCCGCCCGCTGGCCACCATCATCAAGTTCGCGCAGGACGTAGAACAGATGAGCGGGGGGGCAGGAAGGGTACATCCTTAGCGTCTTACTTGCTGAATATGGCAGTGCGCCTACGAGCGATGCGGCGCGTGTTGAAGGATACAGGCAGCATCTACCTGCATTGTGACCCGACAGCCAGCCATTATTTGAAGCTGCTGATGGATGCGATTTTAGGTAAAGCTAATTTCGTAAACGAACTTATCTGGTATTACACAAATGCGTCACGCGGGAAGCGTAAGTTTGCAAAGGCGCACGATATCGTCTTCTGGTATAGCAAATCTCAAAATAACTTTGTGTTCAACCGAGACGATGTCTTAGTTCCATTCCAAAGCGGGATGACAGAATGGCGCTATACGAAGGGCGGGCAGGCAGGGAAAGAGATGCCAAAAGGCAAGACTCCAGATGATGTGTATATTCTACCATCACTAAACGCAATGGCAAAAGAACGCCTCGGCTACCCCACGCAAAAACCCCTCGCCCTCATGGAGCGCATCATCCGCGCCTCATCCAACGAAGGCGATACCGTTTTGGATCCCTTCTGTGGCTGCGGCACGACGGTACACGCCGCCGAGGTCCTGGGGCGCAAGTGGCTGGGCATCGACATCTCCAAGTTCAGCACCGGGCTCATC
>VXNO01000076.1 GCA_009840575.1 Chloroflexota bacterium
ATAGAGCACTGGTCTACGGAACCAGGTGTCGGGAGTTCGAATCTCTCCAGGCACGCAGAGCTTCTCGACGAGCCCCTTCAAACAAGAGGGGGCTTTTGCGTTGTAGGCGCTAGCTATCGGCGGCCTGGAAGGCGCGGAATCGCGGGGTTTCGCCGGGCACGGGCGAATTGATGAATGCGCCGCGCGCAATCACCGCCTCGCGCCCGCCCAGCAATTCAATGCGTCGCTGCTGGTCAGCTTTTGCCCGCGCATCCACCGCTTCAGGGTCGACTATCTGCCGCAAGCGCGCTTGATAATCCGCCAGCAAGCGCTGCGACTCGGCATCTCCACGCTGCGCCAGGTCCTGCAATTCGAGCGGGTCTTGCGCCAAGTCAAAAAGCTGCGCCGGCGCATCGACATGATAAATCAGCTTATAGCGGCGGTCGCGCAGCATATAAAAGGCATTGCGAGAGGCGATGGCGTGGTATTCGGCGAAGACCGTTCGGTCACGACCATCCGCGGCGGCGATCTCCCAGAGTGATTCGCCAGGCAGGTTGGCATCATCGGGGCGCTTTGGGCAGCCCAGCGCCTGCAGGATAGTCGGATGGCAATCGACCAGCGACACTGGCGTATCGACCTCTACCCCCACCGGCACATCCGCGCCTGCCATAATCAGCGGCACGGCAGAAGCCTCTTCGTACATGGTGAACTTGCCAAATAGCCCGCGCGCGCCCAACTGCTCGCCATGGTCGGAGGTATAGATGATGCGTGTGCTCTCGCGAAGGTTTAGTTCATCCAGCGCCGCCAGCACCTGCCCGATCTGCGCGTCCAGGAAGCTGCAAAGTCCATAATAAGCGGCTTGCAAGCGGCGGATTGCGGCTTCGGAAAAAGGCTCGTCGTAGCCAAAGAAGCGGCGCATCCAGGCATAAGCGGGGTGCGGGGACCAATCAGCCTGCGCCCATTGCGGCGGCAGCGCGATGTTTTCGTGAGGATAGCGGGCATAATCGGCGGACGGCGCTAGAAAGGGCGGGTGCGGTGTCACGAAAGACAAAAATAGCGCCCAAGGCTGCTGGTCATGTTGATGCTCACGCAGCCAGCGGATGGCATTTTCGCGGTTGCGGATGTCGTATTGCTGGTAGGTGGAATCGCCCGGTCCGGCTTCGTCAATGCCAATGCGCGACTCGCGGGTCAGCGAGCCATCGCGGATGCCCGAGGCGGGGTCGCCGATGCCGCTGACAACATGCAATGCTTCGATTTCGCGCGTGAAGCCATAATCATCGCCGCCGCGGAAGTGCAGCTTGCCAATCGAGTCGATTGTCCTTCCATTGTCGCGCAGCCGGCGCATCCAACTGGGGATTGCGCCAGCGTAGGGCAGCCCGTTGTCCCAATTGCCAGTTTCGTGCACATAGCGTCCGGTTGCTAGCGAAGCGCGCGCCGGCACACAGATGGCGCAATTTGTATAGGCATTGCGGAAGCGCGTGCCCGCCGCCGCCAGCCCGTCCAGATGCGGCGTTTGCGCCAGCGGATGCCCCGCGCAGCCCATCGCCGCCGCCTGGTGCTGGTCGCTGATGATGAAAAGCAAGTTGGCAGGCTTCATAAGGCGAAATTGTAGTTGGCTGGCCAAGCCTGCGCAACTGGCTGGGCGGTTTTGCCTTGCTCCAAGCCAACTTCGGTTAGTCCTGCGTCGTCCGCTGCCGCGCTTCGGCAGGTTATTAGCCACCACAACCTAAGAAAGCAGGCGTATTCCCGCAAACTAGAAGGAATAGAAAGGGCTTCGTTATGAATCGCCCCGCTTTGTCCGCTTCTTTTCGTCCGCAAAACCTAGTCCCTGCTACTACAGCCTAGCTGTATAGTCCTAGATTATACTGGTACTGTATCCAAGGAGCAAAAGGACGGATTGTGGGACAGATTCTACACCCTCGCGCCACAACGACACAGGCAACCCGCCGAGAAATACAAAATAGTCAAGAGAGCATAAGAAAGCTAGGACGCTAGGTCTAGCTGCTAGCCGCCATAGTATGAAAAAGGGGCGAGACAAACCCAAGTCTCGCCCGATATGAAATTGAAGGGGCGCAAGGGCCGAGGCTTTGCCTCAGAGCGCATTTACATCAGCGAACCAGTCCGTCAATGCTGCCTCCATCGCCGCGACACGGTGTGGATTCTGCTCGGCGAGGTCTTGCCGTTCCTGCGGGTCATCCGCCAGGTTGAATAGCAGCGCTGGCGGTGGTTCGGGGATTTGTCGCGCGGGTTCTGGCTCGCGCAGGATGTCGTCAAATAGCTCGGGTCGGTATTTTATGGCGTTGTCCAAAGCTGTATCCAGCGGGCTGACCTGCATGGCGGCGCGGATTTGCGGACGCAGCAGTTTCCAGTCGCCATCGCGCATAGCTGCATTGCAACTGCCCAGCGGCGTATATCGATTCCACTGCCAGAAGCGCTGTGGATATATGCCGCCGCCTTCGCCGCGCAGCACGGAGCTGATGTCGATGCCATCCAACGCAAGGTCTTGTGGCTTGTCGATGTCCGCCAGGTTCAGCAAAGTGGGCAGCCAGTCGGTGAAGTGCGCCATCGCGTCGCTGCGCAGTCCGCCAGCCAAGCCATCCCGCCAGCGCATAATCAGCGGAACGCGGATGCCGCCTTCATAAGTATTGCCTTTGCCGCCATTGAATTGGCAATTCCAGCGCCGCTGCGAGAAGCCATTCCATTCGCCCAGCGCGGGGCCATTGTCGCTGGTAAAGATGATAATCGTATTATCGGCGATGCCCAATTGCTCCAGCCGTTCGCAGAGACGTCCGATGCCGGCGTCCATCACTTCAATCATCGCGTAGATCAAACTCACGCCGATGCCAAAGCCCTGCTTGGTGTATTTTCGCGCGATGGCTTCTGGCGCTTCCAGCGGGAAGTGCGGCGCATTATATGCCAGTTGCAAGAAGAATGGCTGGCTGCTGTGCCGCTCGACAAAGTCAATCGCCGCGGCGCTGAAGACATCGGTCAGGTAGTGTTCGCGGTCGCCATAGTCAATCGCGCCGTTGCGGTCGAGCCGATAGCGATAATACGGATTCCAGCCGCCTTGGAAGCCGACAAATTCATCAAAGCCGCGCGCCCGCGGATGGTAGCGAGGGTCCAGCGCGCCATTGTGCCACTTGCCCACCAAGCCAGTCGCGTAGCCGGTGCTGCCCAGCAAGTCAGCCATCGTGATTTCGTCCAGCCGCAGGCGATCCAAACCCCGCGCTTCCAGCGTATCGATGCTGCCGGTGCGGTGTGGATAGCGGCCCGTCATCAAAGCGGCGCGGGCAGGCGCGCAGACCGGCGAAGCGGAATAATGCTGTGTCAACGTGATGCCTTCGGCGACCAGCGCATCCAGGTGCGGCGTGCAGCTGACCTGGTTGTTGAAGACACCAAAATCGCCATAACCCATATCGTCGGCGATGATGAGAATGATGTTGGGCTTAATCATGCCGGGTGTCCTTTGTGGTTTGCTCGTGGCGCGGGGTCAAGCCGACGGCTCGGTATCGGCGGAGATAGGGAAGCCGCTGCTGAATTGGCACAGTGTGCCACCGAAAGTGATGCGGTCGCCATCTTCCAGCCAGGTCGCTTTGCCGCCGATGATGGGCTCGCCATTGACAGCGGTGCCATTCACGCTGCCCAGGTCAAAAAGCTTCCAGCGCAAGCCTTCTAGCGCCATGAAGGCATGTGGGCGCGAAACAGTCGGGTCTTGCAGGGCGACTTCCCAATTGGCGCTGGGCATGGAGCGCCCGACATAGATTTCGTCATTGAGCAGGGCGAAGACTTGCCCGGCTTGTGGCCCGCGCACGATGCGCAAGCTGGCGCGGTCGCCGGCGACCTTCGCAACCAGCTTCATTACATCTTCAGCCGCGTCATCCGCCCCCAGCAGCTTCAATGCCGACACAAAGAGAAGCACTTCGTCGCCGATGTTTAGCGCGTGCTTGCCATAAATCTGGATGCCATTCACAAAGCTGCCGTTGGCGCTGCCGACGTCGTCAATGGTGAACTTGCCAGCCTGGCAGGCGATGATGGCGTGAGCCCGCGAGATATGCGCCTCAGGCAGTTGAATGTCATTATCTGCCGAGCGGCCGATGCGGAGGCTTTCGCCTTCGTGCAAGGCGCGTTCGCGCATGTCGCCGCTGAATGGATCAAGCCAGACCAGCCGAGCCAGCGGTTTGCGTCTGTCTGCTGCCATGGAGCCATCCTGCTGTGCCGCGAGAGTTGTGTGGATTGTAACATATTGTGGCGAGCGCGGAGTGTAGGGCGCGGCGATGACTCGCCCGTCAGCCACTATACAGCTAGTTACGTGGATATGGCAACCAAGCCCCCATCCCCCGGCCC
>VXNO01000023.1 GCA_009840575.1 Chloroflexota bacterium
GGCAGTGGCAGTGGCTTGGCTGGTTTGCGTGAGCAGCGCGTCTGCTGTTGCCGTGGTTTGCGCAGTTGCCAAGACCGTCGAATCAGTAGCGGCAATCGCCAGAGCCGTCGCGGTAGCGGGAGTTTCGGCAGTCGGCGTGATTGTGGCTGTGAGCCTTGCTTCTTCAAGCGGCGTGGGGGAAGGCTGCGGCGGAATCTGCGTTACACTGGACAAAAGCAAAGCAAATACCAAGGCGAAGACCAGCGCGAGCGCCGCCAACAGCGCGATAATCAACTCATTGCTAATGTTGCGGCGCACAGGTCATGCCTCGGCTGCGGCAGGCGATTGCAGTGGCAGCGCCAGATGAAAGGTAGAGCCTTTGCCTTTTTCGCTAGTCACCCAGATTTCGCCTGCCTGCGCGCGCGCAATCGCTCTGGCCACGGTTATGCCGACGCCAGTATCGGCAAATCCCGGGATCGCCGGGTAGCGCGCTCGATATGTCCGCGCGAACAAGCGGGGCAAGTCGCTGCTGGCGATGCCGCCGCCCGCATCTTGCACGCGCAGGACCAGCGCGTCAATTGAGTTTGCGTTGTCATGCAGTTGGGTATTGTCTTGGCTCGCCGAAACAAGCACTTGCGCGCCGGGCGGAGATACTTCACAGGCATTTTTCATCAGTACGGTCAGTATGTGCTTCAAACCCAGGAAGTTGATATCCGAGGTCGGCAGATTGTCGTCCATGCTCAGCTCGATGAGCAGGCTTTTTTCCACCATTTGCGCTGCGTTTTCGGCGATGACCTCTTCGATGATGCCGGCGATATCGATTCCATTCCCTTGCCCATTTTGATTTGCGGCAGGCCTTGCTGCGCGCTGTAGCTCCGCCAATACATCGGCGATATGCGTGATCTCTGCTGATGCCAACTGCAGCGTTTGCAGCTGCGCCGCGCCCAGAATGCCGATCGACTCAGCCAGCAGCAAATCAATATAATCGCGTAGGCTGCGGACAGGCGTGTGCAAATCCTGCAAGAGGCTCAGCAGCGCTGCCGGGCTGCGCGTGGGCGGGGCTGGCTCGGGCGTATGAGCCAACTCCAGCCGGGCGTCGCTCAAATCCAGCGCCAGGTCTTCCCGCTGTTGGCTCAAACGGGTGACAGTCTTGCGAAGCGTCTCCAGTTCGTTTTGCAGCTCGACGCTTTGTTCACGGCTTGCTTCCGCTTCCAGCATTTCACCGACTTTGGCGGTGAGTTGGTCACGAATGATGAGCAGATTGTCCCGCTCTTCTGCCAGGGTCTGGATTTGTTTCTGCGCTTCATCCTGGCGTGATTTCTCTGCGGACAAGCTCTTTTCCAGTTGCTGCTTGTCATTTTCCAGCGCCGCCTTAGCCGCTTCGACCGTCTCTGCCTGCGCCAGGGTTTGCTGCTGTTCGCGGCGCAGCGCTTCCCGGGATTCCAGCAGCGCTTCGTGGTCGGCGCTGAGTTCTTGCAGTTGCGCTTCGAGCTTTTGCTTGTCGCCTGTATCCGCCTTTAGCAGCGTTTGATGTTCAGCTTGCAATGCAGCCAGGCGCGCATCAGCATCGGTCAGCAGCTTGCCAAATGCCAGCCGCTCGGCATGAAGGTGCAGCAGAGCCGGCAACATGACCGCGCGGATATCGCTTGCGCCCAGCGCTTTCAGCCTTTGCGCGATAGCATCTTGCCGCCGGCGCTGTTGGTCTCGCTGCAGTTCCAGCTGATCACGCTCGTCACTTAGCTGCTGCAGCATTGCCGCGAGCGCATCAGCGGGTGAAGAACGCCGCAATACCAGCAAAGCGCTGACCTGCCTGCGCAGCCGGTCGCGCGCATACAGCCGCAGATTGTATTGCTTGTGCATATATTCCTGAATCGATTGCTCGAGGCTGCCCCCCCCATTAAGCAGACGCAGCGCCGCCTCGGCATCCAGCAGTTCACTGGCGCTGGCTTCACAAGCGGATACCAGCGCGGACTGTTCGCTAAAGGCAGCCCGCAGCCCAACTGCGGCGCTGGCATTATTGTCCGCTGCCTCCAGCCTGTCCAGCAGAGTTGCTTGCTCCACAACCAGCCGCTCTTCCAATTCGCCGATTTGCCCCTGCAGCCGGGCGATTCGCTCGGCAGAGCCAGCCAAGCCAGCGCTCATCTCACGGCGGATGCCTAGCAAATCAGCCCGCGAAAGCGCCTCCGCGCCAGTCTGCTCACTCACATAGCCCGCGGAGGGCGAGGTTTCCGGTTGGGCTTGGGCTTGCTCGTCGCCCTGCCCCGCAAGCACGAAACCAGCCACCGCGGCGATATCTGCCAGCAGCGCCAAATCCGCCTCGTCCAAACCCACTTGGCTATACGGCGAGCCAAGCAGCAGCAGCCCGGCCAGCGCATCGCCCGTCACCAGCGGCTGGGCAATCATTCCGCCATAGCCATCAACACCGATGCGCTGGAATAAAACTTGCAATTCCACTGTGTGGTGATCGGGCAATAAAGCTACCCGTTCGCGGCGTTTGGCTGCTGCCAGCAGGGTCGGCTGTTCAAGCAGGTCCACTACAGCCGCTGCCAGCGATTTTTCTGTTGTACGATCCCAACCAGCCAGGGCTTCCGCCGTAGCGTCATCCAGCAGCTTCAAGAACAAACATAGCTCCGCGTCAGTCGCCTTTTGCGCCGCGTGGACGAGGCGTTCTGGCACAGTCGCTTGGTCGCCGCTCTCCAACAGCATAGCGATAGCCGCGAGCAGCCGAGTCGAATCATATTGCGAGCTTGCCAGTGTGAGCCCATCGCCTGGAGGACTGCCGGGGCTCGCTTCGGCTGATACAGTATCCGCTTGCTGTGAAGCCGCCAGCACGACTTCGACCAGGCTTATTTCCAATAACGATATCGCCAGTCGGTGGATGATCACCGGCAGCAAGACCAAGCCCGCCGCATAAGCCAAGCGCGCCGCGCCTTGATAATGCCCCGCGACCTGCCCTTGGGCGATCTGCCACAATTCCCAGCCGCTGCCCAGCGCAAGCAACAGGAAGAGCAGCGCCTTGAGTGGCGCGTCTACGATGTGCCGCGTGTTCAAAACAGTCAAAAGCAGCAGCGCCGCCGCCAAACCGCCGATAGCAGCCGTCCACAAGGGCGCATATTGGCTGGCGTTGAAACTTAGCCCGGCTTCGTATTCCAGCAGCCAGGCGCGCGCCGTATTGATGAAGAGCAGGCTTAACAAAAAGACACAGCCAAAGATGAACAGGTTGGAACGACTACGCCAAAAGGTGAAGTCGGCGCTCAAAAAAGCCCAGCCCAGCAGCAGCACAGTCACCGCCATCGCCAGTCTTTCCAGCGGCGGCAGGAACAGGTTGGCATCCAGTTCGGCATACAGAGCGACAACCGCCGCGCCCAGCATCACCAGCCAGACCAGCACCAATGCGGCAGTCGCAAAAACATAACGCTGCGTCGAAAAGTCGTGCGGATAGCGTGAACGATGACCAAAAGCCAGGAAGAGCGAGCCTTGGCTGCAGGCGATGACCAATAAGAAAAACAGCATGTCGCCCGGGAATACGATAAAGAGATTCAATAAATCAATGGGTTCTCGAGACAAGACAACGCACCCAGCCTGCCGAGCTGATTTTGTCCCGCCAGTATAGCACAGGCGCAGAATCTCCATGCGGCATAAGGCGCGCATTCTCTTGGCGGGTCCGCAGGGCAATCGCATCAAAAATTTACTACAGAGGGCGCAGAGATTTGGTGTAGGGCACAGGCGGTGACTCGCCCGAAATGAACCCATCAATCCTCCGAAAAGCCTTGGAAAGCAAAGTGGTGCGAAGATTCAGGCTATATCTGGCGAGCGGATTGACAGATTGCCTCTACAAGTCGGTGATTTCGCGCGGATCCACAGCGCAAAATATTTATTTTCCCCTCGGTGCACTCCTTAAACTCGGCGCGCTCAGTGGTTAAACATTTGATGCGATTGCCCTGTTGGCTACGCGCTATCGGTTGAAATCTCGCTGCTGCTGCTCTAGACTCGCGTCAATGCGATATCAGCCGAAGCAAAGCCCCGTGAGCCGACAAATCGCCAGCCTCGTACGCCGTTTTCCGGCTCTTGTGCGCCTGCCCTACCTCATATACCAGCGGGCTCGTCCGCGTTATACCTTGGGCGCGGCAGCGGTGATACTCAATGAGTCCGGCGCTGTGCTGCTGGTCGAGCATGTATACCATCCGCGTTTCGCATGGGGGCTGCCGGGCGGCTGGGTCGACTTTGACGAAGACCCGGCGGTTGGCATCGTCCGCGAACTCCACGAAGAGCTGACGCTTTCCGCGCGGGTGAGCCGAGTCCTGCATGTTGCCAAAACAGCCCGCAGCCACATCGATATCGCCTACCTGTGTGTTGCCGAAAGCTCGGTCGGTAAGCTCAGCCACGAATTACTCGCCTATCGTTGGGCAGCCGAATCAGACCTGCCGCTCCTAAAACCATTCCACGCCCGCGCCATCGAGTTAGCGCGACAGGATCTGCGGAGCGCGGGATGAGCACGAGCCTCGGCGAGCGGCGGCGGCACAGAGGCTTCCCCTGGTTGCTTATGTTGTCTTTGCTGCTGCTTGTTGCCGCGGTTGCCTTGTTGATTAATGAACTGGTCGGGTTCAGCCGCCGCGAACAGCAATTGCCCGCTGGCATCAGCGTCGCTGGCATCAATATCAGCCGCTTGAACGAACGGGATGCCGTAGCCCGCTGGGAACGCGCCTATGCCGAGCCAGTCGAGCTGCTGTATCCATCAGAAGCTGGCGCGCAGCTCATCCTGCTCTACCCTGACCAGGTGGGCTGGCGCATCAGCAGCGAATCAATGCTGGCGGACGCCCTGGAATTGGGGGAACAGGGTGGCGGATTTTGGCGGCGATTCATCGACTACCTGCTGGGCATCGAGCAGATCGTATCCCGCGATATCCCGCTCAATGCTGATTATCAGGAGAACACCCTGCGCGCTTACCTCGAAGATATCGCCGCGCGCTATGACAAGCCGCCGGGCTCCGCCAGCTATGACTTGCAGGCGCTCGTCGTCTATCCCGGCAATAGCGGCAATACCCTGGATGTCGCCAGCGCGATCAATAGGGTCGATGCAGCTTTGCGTTCGGCGGTCGCGCGCGCAGTCGATTTGCCCACCCTCGCGGTCAACACCCAGGCGCTGCGCTTGGACGCGCTGCGGGAGCTTATCATCGCCCTGCTGGACGACAAAGGCTTCATCTACGATGGCGTCAACACGGTCGCTTCGGTTTATATCCTGGATTTGCGCGGCGGCGAAGAGATCAGCATCCTGGGCGATGTGGCTTTTTCCGCTGCCAGCACCATCAAAGTGCCGATCATGGTCGAGTACTTTCGCAGCTTGTCCACGCCACCCACCAACGACGAAGCCTGGCTCTTGGCGAACTCGCTGCTTTGTAGCAACAACTCGTCTTCCAATTTGATTATGGAGATCATCGGCGGCGGCGACATTTTTCGCGGGCTGCGGCGCGTCTCGGATACGGCGCAGGCGCTGAGCATCAGCAACACCTATATCACTGCGCCTTTCTACCTCGGCGTGGCGGGGCAGCAGCTTGGCTCCATCCAGGCGCCCGCCACCGCGCCCAACCCCAACTTTGATACCGAAGCCGACCCATTCAACCAGACGACAGCCGAAGATATGGGCGCGCTCTTCAACCTTATTTACGATTGCGCCCACTACAATTCCGGTTTGGCGCTCGCCCTGCCTGGCGCGGTAACGCAGCGCGAATGCCGGCAGATGCTCGAGCTCGGCAGCGCCAACGATCTGCTGCGCCTGCTGCAGGGTGGCATCCCCAGCGGCGTGCGCATCTCCCACAAAAATGGCTGGATCGCCGATAGCGTTGGCGATGCCGGCGTGGTGTATTCACCCAATGGCAATCATTATGTGATTTCAGTTTTTTTGTGGGAGCGCTCAGAGTTCCAGGATTATCAAAAATTGTGGTCGCTGGTCGAAGAAATCTCCCGCGCCGCCTGGAATTATTTCAATCCACAAGCGCCGCTGCTGCAGCCGCGCGCCGATACCCCGCTGACGGCGCAGGAATGCGAGGGCAACTACCTGCCGCCCGCCCCGGACTATGTCAACCTGGATGACATCAACGGCTGGCGGCGCAATTGAGCGGGCTTACGGTGATTCCAGCGCCTCCGCCCGGCTGTCATAAATACGCAGGAGCTGGCCGAGCGCCGAAGCTGCCAGCGCCTCGCGGACGGCATCAGAGGGCTGCGCCAGGCTGAGGGCGGCACTATTGCGTCGCGCCAGCTTGAGCGCCTGCATCAGCGTAAACAAACCCGCCTCGCCGATGTGCTCGACCGCGCTCATTTCCAAAATGATTCGGCGCGCCCCTGCGGCTATCGCTTCGCCGACGATTGCCAAAAGCCGAGCCGACTCGCTCTCGTCCAGCCGCCCGGCGATTTCAACCAGCCGGACAGCGCCGTATTGGGAAAGCTCGAATGTCAGCATTTGTCGCCGCTCGGCTGTTCAATTGCTAGCAGATTGTGAGTATAATGGCAGCTATGGACTGGGGCTACACACTGCTTATCACGCTGGCTGCGGCTGCATTGCTGCTGATGATCCAACGCGCCGAGCCGAAACGTCGGCGGCTGGTTGGCTTCTTTGTGATTTTGGCTTTGCTGCTGATCCGCCACAACGCATTTTTGAAAAGCCACCTGCACGAAGAGACGGCGATTGCCTTTGCGCTGGCACTCCTGTTGAACGGCGCATTCTGGTTGCTGATTGGGCGCTACAACCCGGTCAGCAGCAGCGACAATGTGCGGGTGCTCGGCATGGACGACTAATCGCTGATTAGTCGATGATGCTGATGGGGATGACATCCGCGCCTTGCAGCAGGGCAACGCTGATGCGCGCGGCACAAGCCTGCCCCAGCGCGCGAAATGCCTGCCCAGCCGCCGACTCTGGCTCGTGGATTGACAGCGGCCTGCCCATATCGCCGCCTTGGCGAATGGAGGCTGTCAGGGGGATCCGCCCCAGAAAGGCGAAGCCGCGCTGATTAGCAAAGTCCTCGCCGCCGCCACTGCCGAAGAATTCCCCCGCCATATTCTCCACCACGCCCAGCACCGGCACATTCAACTGCTCGAACATCGCCGCGGCGCGAATGGCATCGGAGACCGCGACATCCTGCGGCTGCGTAACGATGATGCTGCCAGTCAGCGGGAAGGACTGGGCGAGGGACAGCGGCGCATCGCCCGTGCCCGGTGGCAAATCCACGATCATATAGTCCAGGCTGCCCCAGTTGACATCGGTGAAGAACTGGCGGATGGCGCTGTGTAGCATGGGCCCGCGCATAATCATCGGCTTGTCTGGCGAGGTCAGAAAGCCGCTGCTGATGAGCTTGACTCCGTAGACTTCCAGCGGCTGCATCTTCTTATTGACGACGCGCGGTCTGCCGCTGCCCAAGCCAAACATCTGTGGCAGGTTGGGGTTGAGGATGTCGGCGTCAATCAGCCCGACGCGCGCGCCCGCCTCCGCCAGGCAGACAGCCAGATTCGTGGCGACAGTGCTCTTGCCCACCCCGCCCTTGCCGCTGGCGACCGCAACGATGCTGTTCATCGGCATATCCAGACGCCCGTGGATACGCCGGTCGGTCGGAACCTGGGCATCCCAGCTAATTTTCACCTGCTTGATTCCCGGCACGCGCCCGATCAAGGCGGCGTTGCAGCGCTCGACAAAGACATCTTTTAAGGGGCAAGCTGGCGTCGTCAGCACGATGGTGAAGGCAGCAGTGCCATTATCCACTTGCAAATCACTCACCATATTGAGCGTGACAATATCGCGATTGAGTTCGGGCTCGATAACGGTGCCCAGCGCCGTCATCACTTGCTGATGCAGCTTGTTCATATCAGCCACCACGTTTGGCGGCTCGGCGCGCCTTGCGTTCCAATGCCTTGCGGCGCCTTTCTTCACGCTTGGCGTCGTCTTCGCTCCAGGGTGTCGCTCCCCCTGCGCTTGCGGCTGGGGCGGGAGTCGCTTGCGCGGCTGGCTGGGCTGGCGCGGGGGCAGCTTGGGCGGCTGGACGCGGCGCGCTTGGGCGGCTGCTTGTTTGTCCACGACGCGCTTCTTTGGCGGCGTCTTTGTGTTCCCATGTGCCACGGGACAACATCTCTTCGTAGGCGCGCGTCGGGGCGATGCTGCGCCAATAGGAATTGGGCTTGGACAAACGGTCTTTGTCGTGGATGTGATGCGTCGTGCGGTCATAACTGGCCAGCTCGTAGTCATGATCCATCTTGATGGCATCAAAGGGGCAATACTCAGCGCAATAGCCACAATTCATGCAGATGTCGATATCGATGAAGAAGGCTTCTGGCTCAGGCACGGGCCGCCCGGTGACGGGGTCATTGCCGCGCACGATCCAGATGCACTGCGGCGGGCAGACTTTGGCGCAGATGCCACAGCTGGTGCACCAGTCTTTGCCGGCGCGGGTGGGGTGGTCTTCGTCTTCGATGATCAGAAAAGGCACGAAGCGGAAACGTTCGGGCACCGCCACTTTTTCGTCCGGGTATTGTACTGTGATGACGCCTTTGGTCTGCGTGCCTTGACGCACTCCAAAGTTGTCGACCGAATGGCTGTATTTGCGAAAGCCATAACGGATGTCGTCGATATAGGAGTCGACGAAATGCCGCAGTGTCAGCAGCAAGCCTTTTGCCAAGCCGGTTCCGTACATTTGCCCTCCTCGCTGCGCTTGCCTAGCGGTCGGTCTCGCCCAGCACGATGTCGATGCTGCCCAGGATGCCTACGATGTCGGCGACTTTGTAGCCTTTGCTCATGATGCCCATGGGCGTCAAGTTGATGAAGCTGGGGGCGCGCACATGATAGCGCCAAGGGTTGGCGGTGCCGCTCCTGCCGCCTGCCGACACGATGTAATAGCCCAGCTCGCCCTTGCCATTTTCCACGCGCCCATAGGCTTCGCCCAAGGGGACGCGGGGAGCATACGCGCCGGGCTTGCCATCCGCCCAGATCGATTGCCCCTTAGTCGCTTCCAGCCGCGGCAAGATCTGCCGCAAAATGCGCACGCTCTCGCGCAGTTCCTTGACGCGAACCCGATAGCGCGCGTACATATCGCCAGCGTCTTCCACCGCGACATCAAAGTCCAACTCTTCGTAAATACTATAGGGGTCGGCGCGGCGAATATCATAAGGCACGCCACTGCCCCGCAGCAGCGGACCAGCCGCGCTGTAGTTGATGGCGTCTTCGGCGCTGAGCACACCCACGCCCACCGAGCGCTCGATGAGAATTTCGTTCTGTGTGAGCAGTTGCTCCAGCTCGTCGATCGTGCGCGGGATGCGCTCGCTGACCATCTCGGTGAGGAATTGCATGGTGTTGTAATCGCGCACGCGGTCGTTGGTCAGGTTGCTGACGCTTTTTAGCCGTTCAGGCAGGTCGGCAAACAAACCGCCAAAGCGCATATAGTTGCACATCATACGGCTGCCAGCTACCGCCTCGAAGAAATCCAGAATCCGTTCGCGCTCTTGAATGAAATACAGCACTGGCGTGAAGAACGCGCCGATGTCGTTCAGCCAAAAGCCGATCGCCCACAGGTGATTGACGATGCGGCTGAGCTCGACCATCATCACGCGCAGCGCCTCGCAGCGATAAGTCGGCTCGTTGTAGCGTCGCCCCAAGCTCAGCAATTGCTCGACCGCCAGCACGTAGCCATGGTTGTTGCCCATGCTGCTGATGTAATCAAGGCGGTCGGTGAAGGGGATATTGTGCAGGTAAGTGTTGCGCTCGCCGATTTTTTCATGGTTGCGATGCAAATAGCCCATGACCGGCTCGAGCGATGTCACCGTCTCGCCATCGACCGTCAGCACCATGCGGAAGACGCCATGCGTGCTGGGGTGGTGCGGCCCCATATTCACCACCAGCTCATTGGTCTCAAAGCCGTCTTTGTCCATGACGCGCTCGACATCCACGCCCAAGCCCAGCGATTGGTATACGGCGGTCTCGGATGTATCCATCAAGCGGCTGAGGTCGATCTCGCGCGGATAGCTGACATTCTTGCCAAAGACATTTTTCTCTTCAGCGCGGTGCACATGGCCGCCGGGCCAGCGGCTGTCGAATGGCTTCAGCTCTTCTTCATAATAGGCTTCGCGCCAGTCCTTGCGCATGGGGTGGCCGTGAAAGCCCTCCCACATCAAGATGCGCTTCAAATTGGGATGCCCCGGGAAGCGGATGCCGTATAAGTCCCAGGCTTCGCGCTCTTGGAAGTCCGCCCCACGCCATACCGAAACCAGTGAGGGGATTTCGGCATTGTCGCGGTCGGTCTGCGCCTTGAAGACCAATGTGCCGCCACCACTGCTGCGGTAGGCGTGGTAGACCATTTCCATGTGGTCGCCAGCGCCCAGATAATCGACCGCCGTCGCGCTGGAGAGGTAGTCGAAGCCCAGCTCATCGCGGATGACGCGGGCGATATCCAGCAGTTGCGCGCTGTCGACGATGATGCCGCCATAGCCTTCGCGGTCGTCGGCGCTGATTGCATCGGGGTAGCTGGCTTTTAAGTGGTCGATCGCGCCTTCTATGCTCGTGTTGGTCAGGGGCGCGGCGGGGGCGGCAGTCGGCATAAGGCTTTATTCCTCTTCTGCTGAGGCGCGGCGGCTGGCACGTAGAGCCTTGCGAGCCAAAGCGCGCAGCCGGCGTTTCTCACGAATGTCTTCGGCTTCTGTCCAGGGGGTGCCGCCAGTCGGCAATTCATAAGCCAGCGCGTTTCCATTGGCGGGCGCGGCTTCGGCGGGCGCTGCGGTGCTGGCAGCCGTCTTCGCGGGGGCCAACTGCATGGCGGCGGGCAGCTCGCGGGTACCTAGCGCGGTCATCTCTTGCGCGGCGCGTTCAGCCTGGCGGCGGATCATGTCCATCTGGCGCGGGTCGATGATGTCAGGTCCCAGCACTGGCACCGGCGTCGGCTCGGCTGAGCCTGCGCCATACCAAGGCACATCGTCGCCATTGGCGATGCTTTGCCCATCGATTTTTCGCTGCAAGGCAATCATCCCATACAGCAGCGCCTGGGGAGTCGGCGGGCAGCCGGGCACATAGACATCCACTGGCAGGTATTTATCCATGCCAGAGACGACATTGTAACCCTCTTTGAAAGGCCCGCCGCCACTGGCGCATGCGCCCATCGCCAGCACATACTTGGGTTCGGGCATCTGGTTGTAGAGGCGCACGATCGGCACGACCATCTTTTTGGTCACTGTGCCAGAGACGATCATCAAGTCGGCTTGACGCGGCGTCGCGCGCATGACCTCAAAGCCGAAGCGCGAAAAGTCGAAGCGCGATGAGGCGGTGGCGATCATTTCTATCGCGCAGCAAGCCAGCCCAAAGAGCATGGGCCACATGGAATTGCGCCGCCCCCAGTTGTAGAGCTGGCTGAGGCTGGTGATGGCGATATTGCTCTCCAGCTCGGCTGGCACGGGGAATTCGGTTGCATTGAGCTCTTGCAAGTTCAAGTCCATCTATTCGCCGCTCTCCTCATACCAATCGCGCAGAATCTGCCGCAGTATCGCATCGTTGACCAGCGCCGGGTCATCGGCGAAACCCGGCAGCCGCACGATGCGCTCATACAACTCATGTAAGCCGATAGTGTCCAGATCGGCATCGGGGTAGGCGCGCAACAAAGCCAGGACGATCTCATAATCCGCGTCCCAATACAAAGCCGTCCCCGACATAACGCCACCAGTATAGGCAGGCAGCGCGCGATTGTCAAGATTGTTGCAAAGGCGCTCACGGCAATTGAAAATTAACCACCGAGTACATCGAGTGGTAAAGCTTTACGGGCGCGGGTGTTCAATATGCGCGCAAAACAACAGCGCCGGCGCGATCCACGCGGGTGGCTTGGGCGCTGCATTGTATATTTGCTTCCTGGTAGGCGCTTTGCATAGCCGCCGCGACCTGTCGAGCGACTTCCGCGCAATCGCACAGGGCGCAGAGGGCGGGCCCCGCCCCGCCGATGAATAGCGCGATGGCACCGTTGCGTTTTGCCAGCGCCCGCATCTCGCTCAGCAGCGGCATCAAGCTCGCCCGCGCCGGCTCGATGACCTGGTCGCTTTCCATTGCCGCCCCCAGCGCCTGCAAATCACCACGATGCAGCGCGTCAATCAGCTTGCCAACCATGCCGGTTTGATGGATGAGCTTGGCGAGTGAAACGTTACCTGGCAGCAGCGCCCGCGCCTGATTCGTCGGTACAGCCACCGCCGGCGTCGCCAGCGCCAGGTGCAAATTGGTCGGAATGGGCAGCGCTTGGATGGCATCAACTGTGATGCCCGCTACCAGCACGATCCCGCCCAGCAGGCATGGCGCGACATTATCGGCGTGGTAGCCACTGACCAGCGCCTCGCCTTCCAGGCAGAATGGCAAGAGCTGCTCGCGCGTGAAGGGGCTGCCCAGCAATTTGTTCAAGGCGATGACTGTGACGACGGCGCTGGCGGCGCTGCTGCCCAAGCCGCTGGCCAATGGCAAGCCTTTGACCAGGTGAATATCCAGCCCATGTCTCTCGCCCAGGTGAGTAAGCATCGCCCGCGCCGAAACAGCCGCTACATTCAATTTGGGGTCGCGCGGCAGTTGCCCATCATCGCCATCGATGCGGCTGATGACGATTTCGGGCGCATCTCGCCAGGACACAGTCGCTCTGTCGCCCATGCCAGCCAGCGCCATGCCCAGAATATCAAAGCCGACGCCCAGGTTCGCCACCGTGGCCGGGGCGAAGGCTTCTGCACTGGAAAAAACCATGCGCTGCCGCTATCCTTGCTGCCTTGCCAGGCGCGGGAGTCTGCGAATGTCCAGCAGTCTACAATGTATTGATTGCGCGCAACAATACCCACTTAATCGCGTCATCTATGCTTGTGAACGCTGCGGCGGCTTGCTTGATGTCGCTCACGATTTTGCTGCGAGCACAGGAAAAATCACCCGCGAACTATTTGACGAGCGCTTGGGCGCGCTGGACTTCCCATACAACAGCGGCGTCTGGCGCTTCAAGGAGCTGGTTTACCCCGATATCGAAGACGCGCATATCGTCAGCCGTGGCGAAGGCAATACCAACTTGTATGAATTGCCGCGCCTGGCTGCTTCTGTCGGCGTCGATTCATTTATGCTCAAGCACGAGGGCGAGAACCCGACCGGCTCCTTCAAAGACCGCGGCATGACCAGCGGACTCAGCCACGCCAAAGGCCTGGGCATGACACGAGTCGCTTGCGCCTCGACCGGCAATACCTCCGCGTCCATGGCTTCGTATGCTGCGCTGGCGGGTATGCAGGGCATCATTTTTTTGCAGAACACAGCCATCGCGCTGGGCAAGCTGGCGCAGGGTATCGCTTATGGCGGCACCTGCTTGCAGATAAACGCCGACTTCGACCGCAATATGGCGCTCGTTCGCCAAGTGGCGGAACGGCTGGGCATCTATGTGCTCAACAGCATCAACCCTTTTCGGCTGGAGGGGCAAAAGTCGATTCTCTTTGAGGCGCTGCAGCAGATGCGCTGGCAAGCGCCGGACTGGGTCATCGTGCCCGGCGGCAACCTGGGCAATAGCTCGGCATTTGGCAAGGCGCTGCTGGAGATGCACACAGTCGGGCTGATCGACCGGCTGCCGCGCTTGGCGATCGTACAAGCCGAGGGCGCGAACCCGCTCTACCGCCATTATGCCAGCGGCTTTCGCGGTTTCCAGCCGGTCAAAGCCGATACCATCGCCACCGCAATCAAAATCGGTGACCCTGTCAACTTACAAAAAGCCATCCGCGCGCTGGAATGGACGGGCGGCGTCGTCGAGCAGGTCAGCGACCAGCAGATCATGGATGCCAAAGCGCTGATTGATGGCGCGGGCATCGGCTGCGAGCCAGCCTCGGCTTGTTCGCTGGCGGGGGCGCGAAAATTGGTCGAGCGCGGCATCATCAAACGCGGCGATACCGTGCTGGGCATATTGACCGGGCATGTGCTGAAAGACCCGGCTGCCACCATCGGCTACCACGCCGACGAGCTGCCCGGCATCACCGCGCAAAGGCGCAACCCCATGCTGCGCGCTGAAGATGACCTGGAGCAAATCGTGGCGCTGCTGGCTTAGCTGGCCGGCACCAGTCGCAGCGCTTCATTCAGGTCGGCGATGAGGTCTTCGGCGTCTTCGATGCCCAGGGCGAAGCGCACCAGATTGTCGCGGATGCCAGCGGCCAGCCGTTCTTGCGGGCTGAGGTCGTAGTAGCTCACATACGCTGGCTGTTCGATCAGGCTTTCGGTGCCGCCGAGGCTGGGCGCGATATAGGGGATGCGCAGCCGGTCGATGAAGTCGCTGGTCGCGTGGATGTCGCCCGCCACCTCAAAGCTGACCACGCCGCCGAAGCCGCTCATCTGGGCGCTGGCGATTTTATGGTCGGGGTGCGATGGCAAGCCGGGATAATGCACGCGGTCGACCTTGGCGTGCTGCTCCAGAAAGCGCGCGACTTGCAGCGCCGCCTCATTTTGATGGCGCACGCGCACAGCCAGGGTCTTGAGTCCGCGCTCAATGAGAAAGGCTTGATGCGGGTCGATGACATTGCCAAACATGCCGCGGGCATCCTTAAGCGCGGCTATGCGCCCGGCATCGCCCGCGATCGCCCCGCCCAGCACGTCGTTGTGCCCGCCGAAATACTTGGTCGCGCTGTGCATGACGAAGTCGATGCCATACTCCAGCGGGCGCAGGTTGACCGGCGTGGCAAATGTCGTATCCAGCAGGGTCAAAACGCGATTCGCCCGCGCCAGCTCGACCAGGCGCGCTAGGTCAACCACGCGCAGGTAGGGGTTGGTCGGCGTCTCAGTGAAGATGAAACGTGTCTTGCCCGGCTGGATGGCAGCTTCCAGCGCGCCATAATCGCACATGGGCACGATGCTGGTTTCGATGCCGAATTTCTTCAAGGTGCCCAGGCAGAATTGCCGGGTGCGCCGATAGCAGTCATCGGTCATGATGATATGCGTGCCCGGACGCAGCACAGTCAAGAAGAGCGATGTAACCGCCGACATGCCGCTGGGGTAGACCAGCGCGTCGCCAGCGCCTTCTAACTGGGCGATGCGCGCCTCAAGCGACCAGGTCGAGGGATTGCCATAGCGCGCATATTCTTCGCGGTCCAGCTCGCCCCCATAGACCTTGGCATCCAGGAAGGCAATCAGCTCGGCGGTATTTTTGAATGTGAAAGTGGCTGACTGCACGATGGGCGTGGTCATGGCGTGGAAGCCCTTGTCACGCGCTGCCCCGCCATGCACCGATTGCGTGCTGGCACCCTGATAATTGCGGTCTGGCTGGTCAGTTGATTTTGGCATTGCCGCCCCTTGAGCGGTTTCTCGCGCGCGGAATGATAACACAAGCCATACCAAGCGACAATTGCGCGGGCAGTCGTTTTCGCATTTTGCGGCTCTATGCTAAGCTATCAGGCAGAGGCAAATATCCAAGAGGACACAGCAGACATGACCGACTCCGCATTTCGCGTCTATGGTGGGCAGCCGCTGCAAGGCGAGATCCATGTGCAGCGCGCCAAGAATGCCATCCTGGCGATGATCGCCGCGGCTATCGTGGTCGAAGAGGGCGAAACCGTCTTGCGCCAGGTGCCCGATATTGAGGATGTCGATTGCGCCTTTGAGCTGCTGCGCATGGTGGGCGCGCATGTCGATTATGACCGGCAGAGCAAAACCGCCCGCATTGATGCCAGCGAGGTGGATAACGGCGTCTTGCCCGCGGATATCACCGAGCGCTTTCGTGGCTCTGTGCTTTTTCTTGCGCCGCTGCAGATCCGCCTGGGCTATGTGGAATTGCCGGGCAGTGGCGGCTGCGACATTGGCACGCGCAAGATCGACTTTCATCATCGCGGCTTCGCTCGGCTAGGCGCGCAGGTGCATTATTATGATGATGGCCGCACCATTGCCGAGCTAGCGGGCAGGCGCTTTCGTGGCTCGCAGCTGTATCTGGACTGGCCCAGCCACACCGGCACAGAAAACCTGATGCTGGCGGCGGCGCTGGCTGAGGGGCAGACGATCCTGGAAAATGCGTCAGTCGAGCCCGAAGTCGTCGATTTTGGCAATTTTCTGAATGCCATGGGCGCGGATATCCGCGGGCTGGGCACACACACGCTTTTCATCAACGGCGTGGAGCGGCTACGCGCGACTGACTATACACCCGTGCCCGACCGGCTGGTGACCGGCACCTTCATGATGGCGGCGGCGATCACTGGCGGCGATGTGACTGTGCAGGGTGTCGAGCCGGCGCACCTGCGTATCGTCTGCGCCAAGCTGGAGCAGATGGGCGTACATATCGACATCCATGGCAGGGCGATCCGTGTGCGGGGGCGGCGCGAACGGCTGAACCCCATCAACATTCAGACTTACCCCTACCCCGGCTTCCCGACTGACTTGCAGCCCTGCGTGGCGGCGCTTTCTTGCTTGTCCGATGGCACGAGTTATATCCGCGAGCGCGTCTTTGATAACCGCTACGATTATGCCGACGCCCTGCTGCAGATGGGCGCGGATATTCTCATCAGCCAAGGTGGCGCTTGCATCATCCAGGGGGTGGAACGGTTGAGGCCCGCCCGCCTCACCGCCCACAACATCCGCGCGGGCGCAACCATCCTGCTGGCGGCGCTGGCCACCGAAGGCGAAAGCACAATTCGCAATGTCTACCAGATCGACCGCGGCTACGAAGGCATTGAAGACCTCTTGAGCCAACTGGGCGCGAATATCACGCGGATTACGGCGCAATCGGAACTTCAGCTCGCTTAGAAGGCTTGCCGCTTCCTGGCCCACCCCTCCCCGAAGCATCAGGGAGGGGTGCTAATCTCAAGGAACTCGGAGTTTATGACCGGTATTTCTTACTGGAGCATAGCTTGGCGAAACCTTCCCCTTCATTGATATGGGGGCGAGGGGGATAGACCACCTTAGATGCGCGCCAAGACCGCCGCCGCAAATTCATCAGTAGATACGGGTGCCTCACCAGCCCCCGCGATATCCGCTGTGCGCAAGCCATGCGCGAGCGCCGCGTCCACAGCCGCTTCAATGGCGCTGGCTTCTGCTTCCAGCCGCAAGCTGTAACGCAACAGCAGCGCCGCGCTGAGGAACATGCCGATTGGGTTGGCTTTGCCTTGTCCGGCGATATCGGGCGCGGAGCCATGCACAGGCTCGTACAAGCCAAAACTATCGGCGCGCAAGGATGCCGACGGCAGCATACCCAGGCTGCCCGCCAGCACGGAGGCTTCATCGCTCAAAATGTCGCCGAACATATTGCCCGCCACGATGACATCAAAGCTGCCCGGGCGCGTCAGCAGATGCATGGTCGCCGCGTCCACCAGCAGATGCTCCAGCTCGACATCGGCGTATTCTTCATGCAGCGCCACGACTGCGCGCCGCCACAAGCGCATGGAAGCCAGCACATTGGCTTTGTCCACCGAGCATAATTTGCCGCGTCTGCCCTGCGCCGCGCGAAAAGCCACATTCGCCACTTGTTCGACCTGGGCGCTGGTGTAGCTCATCGTGTCATAGGAAGTATCACCTGTTCCCTGCTCTTGCCGCTCGCCAAAATAGATGCCGCTGACTAGCTCACGCACGAAGAGAATATCGACATCTTGCAGCAATTCCGCCCGCAAAGGCGCATGAGCCGCCAAGGCTGGATAGGTCTTAACCGGGCGCAGATTGGCGAAGAGACCAAAATGCTGGCGCAAGCCTAACAAGCCGCGCTCGGGCTGGACTGTAGCTGTTGGGTCCGACCACTTGGGTCCGCCCACCGCGCCCAGCAGGATGGCATCCGCTTCTTCACAGATAGCGATGGTTTCGGGCGGCAGGGGATCCCCCGTCTCGTCAATGGCGATGCCGCCGATCAAACCATGCAGGAATCGAAACTGGTGTCCCCGCTTTTCAGCTAGCGCCGCCAGCAGCCGGGCCGCATGGGATACGACTTCCGGACCAATGCCATCGCCCGCGAGTACCGCGATTGTCGCTTTCATCTGTTGTCCTTCCCTATCGTGATTAGCGCGCCATTGCCAGTGGCGTCGCTTCGCCTTGGCTACTGGCGATCGATAAACCATATTCGACGCTGTCGACCAGCGCCAGCCAACTCGCGCAGATAATATCCGTGCCTGCGCCGACTGTGCTCCAGCGCTCTTTGCCATTGTATGAATCGATCAATACGCGGGTCATAGCGCCGGTGGCTTGCTGGCTGTCGATGATGCGTACTTTGTAATCGACCAGTTGAATATCGCGCAGCGCCGGATACAGCGGCAGCAAAGCCTTGCGCAGCGCCAGGTCCAGCGCATTGACCGGCCCATTGCCCTCGGCAGCGGTGTGCACCACATCGCCATCGACATCCAGCTTGACCATCGCCTCCGCCAGTTGCCCGCGCCCACGCCGGTCTTCGACGATGACGGTGAAATCTAGTAAATTAAAAAGCGGTTCATAATCCGCCGCTGCCCGCCGCAAACGCACCGCCACCGAGGCCTCCGCGCCCTCAAAGACAAAGCCGGCATTCTCCAGTTCTTTGATTTCGTTTAAGACCTGCGTCGCCTCGAAGCGAGAAACATCCAAGCCCAGTTCTTCCGATTTGCTGAGCAGGTTGCCGCGCCCCGATAAATCCGACACCAGCACGCGCGTCTTGTTGCCAACCAATTCGGGATCGATATGTTGATAGCTATCAACATTGCGTCGCATCGCCGCCACATGGATGCCGCCTTTATGCGCGAAGGCGCTCTTGCCCACATAAGGCAGATGCGTATCGGGCGCCAAGTTGGCGATCTCGGCGACCGCCCGCGATAGATGCGTCAATATGGACAGTTGGCCATCTTGCGCCAGGCAAGGCAAGCCCATCTTCAGGATGATATCGGGGATGATGCTGCAGAGGTTGGCGTTGCCACAGCGCTCGCCATAGCCGTTGATAGTACCTTGCACATGCGCCGCGCCCGCCTGCACCGCCGCCAGTGAATTCGCCACCGCCAGTTCGCTGTCGTTGTGCGTATGGATGCCGAAGACCACCTGCGGGAATAGCTCACGCGCGCGCAGAAAGAAATCCGCGATTTCCCAAGGCATGGAGCCGCCGTTGGTATCGCAGAGCGTGATGACATCCGCCCCGCCAGCCGCCGCAGCCGCCAAGGTATCAAAGCCGTATTCCATATCCAGCTTTGCGCCGTCGAAAAAATGCTCGGCGTCGTAGATGACCTCTTTGCCCAGCGATTTCAGAAATGCCAGGCTGTCTTCGATCATGCGCAGGTTTTCTGCCGCCGTGGTCTGCAAGACATCGGTAACATGCAGCATGGAAGTCTTGCCGACCACCGTCACCACCGGCGTCTCAGCCGCCACCAGCGCGCGGATGTTGGCATCGTCTTCGGGCGCGATGCCTTTGCGCCGCGTCGACCCAAAAGCGGCGATCTTGGCGTTTGCCAGGTCGAGCCCGCCCACCTGCTCGAAATAGGCGACGTCTTTGGGGTTGGAGCCAGGCCAACCGCCTTCGATATAATCCACGCCTAGCTCGTCCAGCAGCCGCGTGATATGCAGCTTGTCGGCCACGGAGAAAGAAACGCCCTCGCGCTGGCTGCCATCGCGCAGGGTCGTATCGTAGATTGCGACTTTCTGCATGGGCTGCGGACCTTCCTGTTGCGGATTAGACGGTGGTTTTCACCCGCTGCGGATTGCTCGCTTCGAAAGCACGCACATCACCGTCCAACGCCAGCAGATAACCAAGTTGGTCGACGCCATGCAGCAGGCAATACTTCGAGAAGCCATCCAGCGGGAAATTGACGCGCCGGCCATCGGGCAGGGTCAGCGCCTGCGCCTCGACATCGACGCTGACTTCTGTGCCCGGCGCTTCCTCCGCCAGGCTGAATAGCTGCTGCTGGGTATCACGGTCGACGACGATGGGCAGCAAGCCATTTTTGAGCGCGTTGTTGCGGAAGATATCGGCGAAATCAGTGCTGATTACCGCTTTGAAGCCCGCGCCTAGCAGAGCCCAAGGCGCATGTTCGCGGGAGCTGCCGCAGCCAAAATTGTTGCCAGCCACCAAGACCGACGCGCCAGCATAATCGGGTTGATTGAGGATAAAATCGGGGTTGGGCGTCTCGCCATCTTCCAGGTAGCGCCAGTCGCAGAAAGCCGCTTTGCCCAAGCCGGCTTTGTCGGTCACTTTCAAAAAGCGCGCCGGGATGATCTGGTCGGTATCGATGTCGTTGACGGGCAAGCCGACGATGCTGCCGCTGATGTGCCGTAGCTTTTCCATAATTGGTCTCCTAATTCGCCAGCATGACGCGCGGGTCAGCAACCGCGCCCGCTACTGCTGATGCCGCCGCCGTCAGCGGGCTGGCCAAGAAAGTGCGCCCGCCTTTGCCTTGACGCCCCTCGAAGTTGCGATTGCTGGTCGAAACAGCGTATTGCCCCGGCCGCAGTTGGTCGCCATTCATGGCGATGCACATGGAACAGCCTGCCTCCCGCCATTCCGCGCCCGCCGCCCGGAAAATCTCATGCAAGCCTTCGCTTTCCGCCTGCATCTTGACCTGCTGCGAGCCGGGCACGACCATCATGCGTACCGAATCAGCCACCTTACGACCGTCCATGAAGCGCGCTGCCTGCCGCAGGTCCGTGATGCGCGAGTTGGTGCAACTACCGATGAAGACCACATCAATGGCTTTGCCCAGCAGTTGCTGTCCGGGCGACAAGTCCATGTAGTCCAGCGCCTTGTCCAGCGCGATTTTCTTGTTGACATCGGGTTCATCGGCAGGCGCAGGCACAGCGCCATCAATCGGCATACCCATGCCTGGGTTGGTGCCATAGGTGATCATGGGGATCAGCTCATCAGCGCGCAAAGTGATCTCCTGGTCGAAGGTCGCGCCGGGGTCGCTGGGCAGGCTGCGCCAATGAGCCAGCGCCGCATCCCACTCCGCGCCGCTGGGGGCATGCCGCCGCCCGCGCATATACTCAAAGGTGGTGTCGTCGGGCGCGACCATGCCCGCCCGCGCGCCGCCTTCGATGGACATATTGCAGACCGTCATGCGCCCTTCCATACTGAGGCTGCGGATGGCTTCGCCGCGGTATTCAAAGACCTTGCCCGTGCCGCCGCCGATGCCGATGCGGGCGATGATGGCCAGGATGATGTCTTTTGCGGTAACGCCGTCGCCCAGCCGTCCGTCGACATTGATGGCCATGGTGCGCGGCTTGTTCTGCAGCAAGGTCTGCGTCGCCAGGACATGCCCGACTTCGCTGGTGCCAATGCCGAATGCCAGCGCGCCAAATGCGCCGTGGGTGCTGGTATGGCTGTCGCCGCATACGATGGTCATGCCTGGCTGCGTCAAGCCTTTTTCGGGACCAATCACATGCACAATGCCCTGATGTTCATCGCCCAGGGCGTACATCGGGATGCCGAAGTCGCGGCAATTGCGCGAAAAAGTATCCAGTTGCAGCGCGGCCATAGCATCAGCAATCGGGATGACGCCCAAGTCGTTGCGGGGCGTGGTGGGCGTGCTGTGGTCCATCGTGCCAATCGTCTGGTCGGGACGGCGCACCGCTAGCCCGCGCTCGCGCAGCATAGAAAAAGCCTGCGGCGAAGTAACCTCGTGCACCAGGTGCAGGTCAATGTAGAGCACGGCTGGCGTGTCGTCGCTTTGTTCGCGCACTGTGTGGGCATGCCAGACTTTTTCAAAGAGCGTGCGCGGTCTTCCGTTTTCCGTCATTTTGCATTCCTCAACTTTCTATTCAGGCGGATAGTCCGACCACGGCGATATCGCCTTCCGGCGCGACATCGGCGGAGCCCAGGCTGGCGATCATGCGGTTCAGCGCAGCCACATAAGCTTTCACGCTGGAGACGACGATATCGCTATGCGCGCCATAGCCGCCGAATGTACGGCTGCCGCCAGTGGGCGCGATGCGCACAGTCACCTCGCCCAGCGCGTCGATGCCTTCGGTAACGCTGTTCACATTGAATTCCAGCAAGGTGCAGGGCGCTTGGATGATCGCGTCCACAGCGCGATAGGAGGCGTCCACGGGTCCCGTCCCAACCGCCGACACAACGATTTCTTCGCCATGCTGGTCGGTCATTTTGACTGTCGCCGTGGGCATACCCATCGTGCCGCAGACCACCTGGATATCCACCAGGCGGTAGTAGTCTTCGGGTTTTTGCGCGGCTTCATCGGCGACCAAGGCTTCCAGGTCGGCATCGGTCACGGTCTTTTTCATATCCGCCAGCGCCTTGAAGCGGCGGAAGACATCCATCAGTTCATCGCCAGTCACATCATAACCCAGCTCGCTCAGGCGCACGCGCAGGGCATGGCGGCCGCTGTGTTTGCCGAGTACCAGCTTGCTCTGCGTGAGGCCGACTGTTTCCGGCGTCATGATTTCGAAGGTCTTGGCATTTTTCAGCACGCCGTCTTGATGGATGCCGCTCTCATGGGCGAAAGCATTCGCCCCGACGATAGCTTTGTTGGGCTGCACGGGCATGCCCATGTAGTTGCGCACCATGCGGCTGGTCTTCATGATCTGCGTGGAGTCGATATTCGTGCGCAGGTCGTAGAAGCTCTTGCGCGTATGGATAGCCATGACGACTTCTTCCAGGCTGGTATTGCCGGCGCGCTCGCCGATGCCATTGATGGTAACTTCTACCTGGCGCACGCCGCGCTTTAAGCCAGCCAACGTGTTGGCGGTGGCCAAACCCAGATCGTTATGGCAATGCACCGACCAGATTACGCCGCTGCCGGGGCCTGCGCCGGGCGTCTCGTTGATGAGCATTTCCAGCGTGTCCGCCCATTCCGACGGCATGACATAGCCGACCGTATCGGGGATGTTCAGGGTCGTCGCGCCACATTCGACCGCGGCGGCACAGGCTTGGATCAAGTATTCGGTATCGGTCCGTCCCGCGTCCATGGGGCTGAACTCGACATCGTCACACAGGCTCTTCGCCAGGCTAACGGCTTCGCGGATGCGCTGCAAGCCTTCCGTTTTGTCGATGCGCAGCATAGCCAGGTGGCTGGGCGAGGTGCCGAGGAAGGTATGGATGCGCGGTTTTGCCGCCTGCTTGACCCCCTCCCAGGCGGTACGGATATCGCTTTCGACGGCGCGCGCCAAGCCGGCCACGGTCGGCCCTTCCGCCGTGCCGACTTCGCGGGCGATGCGCTGCACGGCGCGCAGGTCATCCGGGGAGGCGGCGGGGAAGCCGGCTTCGATGACATCGACGCCCAAGGCGGAGAGCTGGCGGGCGATCTCCAGCTTCTCGGCGCTGGAAAGCGTCGCGCCCGGGCTTTGCTCGCCATCACGCAGGGTGGTATCAAAAATTATGACGGTGTTTTCGTCGTAGCTTCGCTTTGGCATAGGGAGGCGCTCCTTTTCACATATCGTCTGTGGTCAATAGCGAAACGCGGGCTAAGCCCAGCAAGACCATCTTCCGACATCCACACACCTCCTTCCTTTCGACTATCGCTTACGCGGCGGCTCTTCAGCTTGCCTGCGCCTTAGTCCTGCTGCTTGATATTCTTGGCATCCAGGAAGGGCATCATCTGGCGCAAGTCGGCGCCGACTTTTTCGATGAGCAGGTCATGCTCGCGTTGACGCCGCGCATTAAAATTGGGACGCCCCTGCCGATTTTCATCGATCCACTTGCGCGCGAACTCTCCGTCCTGGATGCGCTGCAAGACGCCAGCCATCTCTTCTTTCACCGATTCCTCGAACTGGTCGCCGATAACATAACCGCCATGCTCGGCTGTGTTGCTGACGCTGTACCACATATAGCTCAAGCCGCCTTCGTAGAGCAGGTCGACGATGAGCTTCAGCTCGTGCAGGCATTCGAAGTAAGCGACCTCGGGCTGGTAGCCGGCTTTGACGAGTGTCTCGAAGCTGGCGCGGATGAGCGCGGTTACGCCGCCGCAGAGCACGACTTGTTCGCCGAAGAGGTCGGTCTCGGTTTCTTCTTTGAACGTGGTTTCGATGACGCCGGCGCGCGTGCAGCCAATCGCTTTGGCATAAGCCAGCCCCAGCGCCAGCGCGTTGCCAGTCGCGTCTTGCTCGATAGCGATGAGCCCGGGCGTGCCAGCGCCTTCTGTGAAGACCTCGCGCACGCGATGCCCGGGCGCTTTGGGCGCGACCATGGCGACATCGACCGTGGGCGGCGGCACGATTTCCTTGAAGTGAATGTTGAAGCCATGCGCGAACATGAGCATAGCGCCGTCTTTAAGGTTGGGCGCGATATGCTCGCGGTAGACATCGCCTTGGCGCGTATCGGGGATGAGCAGCATGAGGATGTCGGCTTGGGCGCTGGCTTCGGCCACGGTGAAGACTTCTAAGCCATCGGCTTCGGCTTTGGCTTTGCTGCGGCTGCCTTCATGCAAACCGATGATGACCCGTTGCCCGTTGTCGCGCGCGTTCAAGGCGTGGGCGTGTCCCTGGCTGCCATAGCCGATCACAGCGATCGTCTTGCCATCCAGCAGCGCCAAGTCCGCATCTTTGTCGTAGTAGAGTGTTGCCATTTATGCTGGTTCTCCTGAATTGATTGTGAGCAAATGCGAAAACAAACAGCGCCTGTTCTCAGGACTTTCTGCCATTGCGCGCGGAGGACGCCTGGACTATGGCTCGCGCCAGATCCCGCCGCGTCACGCTGGTATCATGGATGCGCGTGCCCCGACCCATGGAGACGACGCCAGTGCGGATCATCTCGACGATGCCGATGGGGCGCACCTCGTCTATGAATTTCTCGACGAAAACTTCGGTGCCGACCATTTCAATAATCGCTACATGCGGCCCCACATCGACGATGCGGGCGGGGTAGCGGTCGCAGATCTCGGTGAGGGTATTGCGCGAATGGGCATCGTCGCTGCGCACCTTGATGAGCGCCAGGTCGCGTTCGATGTGCGGCTCGTTGTCGATGACGCGCACATCAATCACATTGACCAATTTTTGCAGGTTGTTGGCGATCTTGCGCGCGTATTCCGAGCCCGCATCCACGCGAATGGTCATGCGCGAGACATCCGGCTTGTGCGTGCGCCCGACGGTCAAGCTGTCGATATTGAAGGCGCGGCGGCGGAACAAGCTGGCGACGCGGTTCAATACGCCCGGCTCGTTCTCTACCAAAGCCACCACAGTTACTTTGTTGGCGATCGCCTGCTGCGTCATCAGCTTTCTCCTGGCTTGGGTCTGCGCTTCATATCATGCAGGTCGGCGCCAGCCGGCACCATCGGGTAGACCATCTCTTCTTTTTCAACGACGAACTCGATCAAGGTCGGACCATCAATGCCGCGCGCGTAAGCCACCGCCGCTTCGATTTCGT
This sequence comes from Chloroflexota bacterium, assembly GCA_009840575.1. Classification (GTDB taxonomy): domain Bacteria; phylum Chloroflexota; class Anaerolineae; order Aggregatilineales; family Phototrophicaceae; genus UBA6055. The sequence goes on from VXNO01000023.1 coordinate 25,212, forward strand.
CGCGCTGGGTGACGCGCCGGTTGGGGATGCCGTAGGCATCCGCCAGTTTGCAGAAATCGGGATTGACCATGGGCGTGGCTTGATAGCGCTTCTCAAAGAAGAGCTCCTGCCATTGCCGCACCATGCCCAAGAAATGGTTGTTGATGATGGCGATATTAACATTGACATTTTCCTGGCGGGCGGTGGCCAGCTCGCACAGGGTCATCTGGAAGCCGCCATCACCGACGATCGCCCAGATTTCTTCGTCGGGCACCCCAAACTTCGCGCCGATGGCTGCGGGAAAACCGAAACCCATCGTGCCCAAGCCGCCGCTGGTCAGCAAGGTGGAGGGGCGCTGGTGTGGATAATACTGCGCCTCCAGCATCTGGTGCTGCCCAACATCGGTGACCGTGATGGCATCGCCGCCGGTTAGCCGCCAGATATCGTTGATGACCTGCGCCGTCAGTAGCCTGCCTGGCGTTTCGTAATTCAAAATATCGCGCTCGCTGGAATCTTCCAGCCAATCGCGGATTTGATGAATCCAGTCCGGGTGCGACTTGCGCTCCAGCTTGGGCAGCAGTTGCTTCAGCACCGTCTTCAAATCGCCGGCGATGCCCACATCGGCACGCACATTTTTGTTGATCTCCGAGCGGTCGATATCGATGTGAATCTTGCGCGCATTGACCGCATAGGTCTTCAAGTTGCCGGTAACGCGGTCGTCAAAGCGCATGCCCAGGGCGATGAGCAAGTCCGCTTCCTGGATAGCCAGGTTGGAAGACGCCTCGCCGTGCATGCCCATCATGCCGATGACCAGCGGGTGGTCTTCGGGCAGCGCGCCTTTGCCCAGCAGGGTCAGCGCGACCGGGATCTGCGCCCGTTCCGCCAGCTCGCGCACTTCTTGCATCGCGCCGGACATGATGATGCCGTGCCCCGCCAGGATGATGGGGCGCTCCGCCTGGTCAATCAGCCGCAATGCCGCGTCGATCTGATAGGTATCGGCTGCGGCGGGAGGATCGTAACCGGGCAGAAAGATCGGACCTTCGGGGTAGATGAACTCAGTTACGGCATTCTGGACATCTTTGGGCACATCCACCAGCACGGGTCCAGGCCGGCCCGTGCGCGCGATATGAAAGGCTTCTTTCATGGTATAGGCGAGATCATCGACATCGGTAACCAAGTAATTGTGCTTGGTGATGGGCAGGGTAACGCCAGTTACATCCGTCTCCTGGAATGCGTCCGAGCCGATTGCCGGGATGGGCACCTGCCCGGTGATGGCGACGATGGGCGAAGAATCCATCATCGCGGTCGCCAAGCCCGTTACCAGGTTGGTCGCGCCGGGACCGCTGGTGGCGATGCAGACGCCGACTTCGCCAGTCGCCCGCGCATAGCCATCCGCCATGTGCGAAGCGCCTTGCTCGTGCCGCACCAAGACATGATGCAGGCGGTCGTCGTACTTTGCCATGGCGTCATAGGTGGGCAAAATCGCGCCACCCGGGTAGCCAAACATGACATGCACGCCTTCACGCAGCAGGCACTCCATGATAATTTCTGAACCCGTGAGCCGCATCTTCGCCTCCCGTTTGCTTCTTTTGCCGTCCGCAATCGCCTCAGGCTGGTTCTACATGCGTCAGCCAGCCGTATTTATCGGGCGCTTCGCCGGCGGTGATTGCGAAGAATTGCTCTTGCACGGCTTTTGTGATGGGTCCTCGTCCGCCGCAGCCAATTTGTATGCGGTCGACCGACTTGACCGGCGTAATTTCCGCCGCCGTGCCCGTGAAGAAAATCTCTTCCGCCATATACAGCATCTCGCGCGCGACCGGCTGGAAGCGCACTTCCACGCCCATATCGGTCAGAATCGTCAAGGCGCTATCGCGGGTGATGCCCATCAATATCGACGACCAAGCGCCCGGCGTATACACCACGCCATTCAGCACGACGAAGATATTCTCGCCCGCGCCTTCACTTACATAGCCGTTGACATCCAGGGCGATGCCTTCCTGGAAGCCGTTGTCGTGCGCCTCCATAGAGACGAATTGGCTGTTGACATAATTGCCGCCAGCTTTTACCAGCGCCATGTGCGTGTCGGGCGCCATGCGGCGGAAGCTGCTGATCTGCACATCGACGCCCTGCTCAATGGCTTCCGCGCCCAGATAGCGCCCCCATTCAAAAGAAAGAATGAATGTCTCGGTCTTGGTATTCGTCCGCCCTTCCAGCCCCAGCGCCCCCGCTCCGCGCAAGATGATGGGGCGGATGTAGCAGGATTTGTGTTTGTTGCGGCGGACTGTCTCGAGGATGGCGGCATCCAGGGATTCGGCGCTGTTGTCGTGGTCGATGCGCATGATGCGCGCGCCTTGTATCAAACGCTCGCTGTGTTCGCGCAGGCGGAAAACCGCAGCGCCAGCCGGCGTGCTGTAGGCGCGGATGCCTTCAAACACGCTCGAGCCATAATGCAGGGCATGGGCGCTGACATGCACAGTCGCATCGTCCCATTTTACAAACTCGCCATTGCGCCAGATCCATTCAGCACTCATGTCGCTTCCTCGCGGTACGAAGTCCAATAAACAGAAAACGCTTGCTTCATGCCACCGCCGGGCAGCGAAACAAGCGTTTGAGACAGGGCGATGCCGCTCCAGTCAAATGCGCTGGACGCAGTTCGCTTGCATTTCCTGCTCATGTATCGCGTGCCGGTTCTTTTCATTGCCATAGTCCCTATGCGCAACAAAAAGCCCCCCGTGGCTTGGGAGGCTGTTGTCTGCTGTTTCGCCGCGCGGTGCCTGCCCAAGCCTTTAGAGTCCAAGGATAATCACGAGGACGACAAGGAGGACAAGAAGTAGGTTGCGGCTGATTGATTCGCGCATGATTCACTCTTCCGCGCAGTTCCAACACATACCTTAACCTGTCCCATAATCCATGTCAAGGGTTTGCCGATTATTCAACAAGGCAATTTACCACAAGAACATTATCCTGGCTCAGTGGAATTCAGCTTCCCCCTGACTTGTCGGGAGGTACCGAGGGAGGGTTGCCTACCCCGCCAGCAACTGCCTGGCTCGGGCGAGTTGCTCGCGGACGGCTTCGGGGGCTGTCCCGCCGTAGGCTCGTCGCTGGGCAACCGATTGCGCAAAGTCGTATACCGCCGCGACATCGTCAGAAAAGAGCGGGTTAATGGCTTGCAGCTCGGACAGGGGCAGCGCCGACAAAGCCAGCGAAAGCTCCCCTGCCCGCCGCACGACCGCCCCCACCGCATGATGCGCCTGCCGAAATGGCAAGCCCTTGCGCGCCAGGTAATCCGCCAGGTCAGTCGCCAATAGGTCTTCAGTAAGCGCCGCCGCCATATTCTCCGGGTTGATTTTTAAGCTGCCTATGGATGCGCTCATCACCGGCAGCAGGCGCGCCAGTGTATCCAGCGAATCGAAGAGCGCTTCTTTGTCTTCTTGCAGGTCTTTGTTGTAGCCGCTGGGCAGCCCCTTGAGCGCCGCCAGGAAGCCGGTCAAGTTGCCAATCAGCCGCCCGGCCTTGCCGCGCATCAGCTCCATGGGGTCGGCATTGCGCTTCTGCGGCATCAAGCTGGAGCCGGTGCTGTAGCGGTCGTCCAGGCTGATGAAGCCGAATGCTGGATTGGAATAAATCAGAATATCTTCCGCCAGGCGGCTCAGATGCGTGGAGCAGAGGGCGCAGGCATAAAGTAAATCAGCGACAAAATCGCGGTCGCTGACGGCATCCAGGCTGTTCTCAGATGGACGGTCAAAGCCCAGCGACTCCGCCAGCGCCTGCCGATCGATGGCGAGCGGACTGCCAGCCAGCGCGCCCGCCCCCAAAGGGCAGACCGCTGTACGTTCCCGCGCATTCGCCAGACGGTCGATGTCGCGCTCCAGCATCCAAAAGAAGCTCAGCAGCCAATGCGCGACGGTGATGGGCTGGGCGGGCTGCATGTGCGTGTAGCCGGGCATGACAGTGTCGATGTGCCGCTCCGCCATTTCTACCAGCGCGCTCTGCAACTGGCGCAGATCATCAAGTAGCCGCTCAGCCGCCCGCAGCGACCACAACCGAAAGTCGGTCGCGACCTGGTCATTGCGGCTGCGCCCCGTGTGCAGCTTGCCGCCGACAGCGCCGACCAACTCAATCAAGCGCCGCTCGACAGCGGTATGAATGTCTTCATCGCCGGGCATCAGCGCGAAAGTATCGTTATCAAATTCCGCCAGCGCTTGCTCTAGCCCGGCGATGATTGTATTGGCTTCGTCGGGAGTCAGCACACCAGCAGAAACCAGCGCTTGGGCATAAGCGATGCTGCCGGCGATGTCTTCGGCATACAGCGCGCGGTCGAAGCCGATGCTGTCGTTCAGCCGCCGCAGGTCTGCATCGCTGGGCTCGCTGAAGCGCCCGCCCCAGAGACTCATCGCTCCGCCCTAATCGCGTTTGAAGCGGCTGTAATCGGGGCGGCTGTAGTCGGTCTTTGCGCCGCCTTCCAGCTCCAGCATGGCTTCGACCTTGATGGGCAAGCCAAAGAGTTGAATGAAACCGTGCGCGTCTTGCTGGTTGTAGACATCTTCTTCGCCGAAGGACGCATAATCTTCGCGGTAGAGGCTGTAGGGGCTTTGCCGTCCCGCCACGATGATATTGCCTTTGTAGAGTTTCAGCCGCACCGTGCCCGTGACCGTCGCCTGCGTAATCGCCACGAAGCCGTCCAGCGCCTCGCGCAAGGTGCTGTACCACATGCCGTTGTAGACGAGTTCGGCGTACTTGCTGGCGGTGATGTCCTTGTACTGCATGGTGTGCTTGTCCAGGCAGATGCTCTCCAGCAGTTGGTGCGCGCGGTGGATAATGGTGCCGGCTGGCGTCTCATATACGCCGCGGCTCTTCATGCCCACCAGCCGATTTTCCACCAGGTCGATGCGCCCGATGGCATGTTCGCCGCCCAGTTTGTTCAGCGCCTGGAAGAGCTCAACCGCGCTCATTGCCTCGCCATTGAGGCTGACAGGATTGCCTTGCTCGAAGGCGATTTCGATATACACCGCTTCGTCCGGCGCAGCTTGCGGGTCACGCGTCAGCTGGAACATGCCGGCTTCGGGTTCATTCCAGGGGTTTTCCAACATGCCGCCTTCGTGCGACAAGTGAAAAATGTTGCGGTCGCGGCTGTAGATGTCTTTCTCGGTGTGTGAGACTGGCACGCGAAACTCTTCCGCGTAAGCCAGGGCGTCTTCACGGCTGCGGATATCCCATTCTCGCCAGGGCGCGATCGTCTTGAGCTTGGGGTTCAGCGCCATGGTCGAGACTTCAAAGCGCACCTGGTCGTTGCCTTTGCCCGTGCAGCCATGCGCGACGGCATCGGCTTTTTCCTGCTCGGCGATTTCGACCATGTGCTTGGCGATGAGCGGGCGCGCGAAGGATGTGCCCAGCAGGTATTCGCGTTCATAGACAGCGCCAGCGCGCAAGGTCGGGAAGACAAAGTCAGTCAGAAATTCTTCGCGCAGGTCACGGATGTAGAGCTTGGATGCGCCTGAAGCCAGCGCTTTCTCTTCCAAGCCGTCCAGTTCTTCTTCTTGCCCCAGGTCGGCGCAGAAGCAGACCACCTCGCAGCCATAGTTGTTCTTCAGCCAAGGCACGATCACCGAAGTATCCAGCCCGCCGCTATACGCCAAGACCACTTTATTCACACCAGAATCCGCCATTGTCATGCTCCGCCATGCTGTTCGACACAATCGGCAAGTCTAGCGGAAAGCGCGCGCGAATTGTAGGGGGCAGTAGCAATGCAATACCACAATTGAAGCGGGCGAGTCACCGCCTGTCCCCTACATCAAACCTCTGCGCGTCTGTATCTCTGTGGCAAATATATTTTGACGTGATTGCCCCGCAACACAGATGCAAACGCTTGCAATTCGTGCCCTGCGCCGCTATGCTTGCGGCAATGCGCCAGCCGCACGCGAGGACGAGCCATGTCGACAGTTGATGATCTCAAGCGCAAACGCGACGCCAAAGCGCGCCCCCACCTGGAGCAATACGCGCCCGTCTGGATTCTGCAAGAAGACCTCTTCGCCGAAGACGAATCCATCCAGTTCCATGTGCTCTTCCAGCACAACCTGCATGGCTGGGTGAATCGGCGCTATCGTTACGATGGCTTCAACAACACGCTCTATCACAAGGGTCAGACGCTGGTGGCGGAGGATGACGCGCTGCAGCACATGCTGGAAAGCCCGTATATCGCGGCGCGCGTGGCGGATATCCCCAATTCCTACGGCGGTTAGGGCTGCTTGCGAGCCTGCCCCGAGACAGTTTCAAAGACTCGCAACAGTCGCTGGGCGATGCGCGACCAGGCATAATCCTGCGCGAGGCGGGCGGCGCTTTCCCCCATCAATTCGGCGCGCGCGGAATCGCTCAGCAGCTCGATGATACAATCCGCCAGCGAGATGGGTTCGCGCGTCGGGATGTGGTAGCCAGTTTCCCGGTCGCGCACCAGGAATTGCAAGCCGCCCACCTGCGAGGCGATGACCGGCGTGCCCGATGACATGGCTTCCAGCGCCACCATGCCAAAAGACTCATAATCCGACGGCATGATCACGGCGGTGGCGGCGCGGTAATAGCGCGGCAGTTGTGCTTGCTCTTTGGCACCGACGAAACTCACCAGTTGGTCGATGCCGAGCTTGACGCTGAGGCTTTGCAAGCGAATCATCTCGCGGTTGGAGCGGTCGCGCGGGTCGCCGCCGACGATCATGAAATGTAAGCGGCGCAGCAAATCGGGCTTGCGCTCCCGCAAGGCATGCAGCGCCTCCAAAATCGTATCGACGGCTTTGAGCGGCTCGATGCGCCCGACGAAGAGCAGCAGCTCGGTCTCCGTTTTCAGACGCAAAGCCGCGCGCGCAGCCGACCGTGAATCGCTTTGCTGGAAGCGCTCAGGATCCACGCCCGGCGGGATGACAATGATCTGGCGGCGCGGGGCACGATACAGCCAACGCAACTGCGCTTGTTCGGCGGGCGTGGCCGCGATGATGCGCGCAGCCGCCTGCTGTACCTGCATCTCGATGAGCACGCGCTGGTCGGGCTGGTTCAAGGCAGTTTCTTCAATGCGCTGCTTCATCAAGCCCAGCGTGTGATACATATGCACAAAGCGGATGCCCCAAGCCTCTTTCAGCTTTGCCGCCACCCAGCCGCTCAGCCAGTAGTGGCTGTAGACGAGGCCATAACGCAGGTTCTGCAAGGTGGCAAAAGCGATCAGGCTGGCGGTGAATTCCGACAGATGAGGAACATGTTGCTCGGGCGATAGCGCTTGGGCAGGTCCTGCTTTCAAATAGATGACGCGCGCATTGTCCCCCAGCGCATAGTCGATTTCCGGTTCGTATGGCGAACTGCGGCGCGTGAAAATATCGACTTGAATACCCAGCCGCCCTAGTTCACGCGCTAACTCGCTGATATAGACATTCATGCCGCCGGTCTTCGCGCCACCCATAGGTGCCAGCGGGCTGGTGTGCACGGTGATGAAGGCGATGCGCTCTAGCGGCACGGACTTGCCTATTCGGCGCGGATGTTCATCACGGCGGTATCGCGCCCGCCCATGCGATATTTGTAGGCTTCGTCACCGCGCAGGAAGTCAAAATATTGATAACCCTGCTCAATGGCATGGCGGATATTGTATGCCAGCAGCACAATGCCCGGGCTGAGCTCGCCAAAGGCATCATGCGCGTGGCCGGAGTTGTAGACCATGACGCGGTCGCCATACAAGAAATTGATATAACTGGCGGCGGGAATTTCGTCCACAGTCAGGAAGTTTAGCTGCAGCCAGCCGCGCGCTTGCATCAATGGCACGATGGCGCGGAAGAAGCGCTGGTTGCCCTCGTCCTGCAAGAATTGTTCTTTTTCAGGGTCGCTGGCTGCCATCAATTCTACAAAGGTATCAATCTCGTGGGAAAGATCGTGCCGCCCATTGACAATATACCAGTCGACTGCGCGTTCGCTGCCTTGGATGCGACGCAGCTTGCGGCGGACTTCGTGACGCTGTTTTTTATCCAGCGAGGCCAGATACCCGCGCCAATCGCCCGGCAGGTTGATGACCGGGCAGACTTCCTGCTGCTCGACTGTGACAGCGAAGCCCCGTTCCGCCAGCAAGTTGGGCAAAAGCTGGCGGGTCGGCGAATCGGCGGGGATATTGCATAGGTCAAGAAAGCCGATGCTGGCGCGCTTGTCTTGCAGATAATCCGCGAATGCCGTCAGCGCCTCTGACAGATGGTCGCGATCGATGATGAAATCCAAATAATCCGTAACATCCACGCAACCGATGATGCGCGTCGTTTTGCCCCGCGCTGATTCGGTGGTGAAGAGCGGCGCAATGCCCACAAGCTGCCCGTCTTTGCGGCAAGCCAGGATCAGCAATTCGCCCGGCTGGTAGGCAGCCCACCAGGTCTTTTGCCACTCCCAGGTGTAGAAGACGCAATCGATCGGCGCGCGCCTCAGCAGAGGATTCCATTCAGCCGCAAGCGCCTCAAAGGCGACGACATCCTGGTAAGCAGTGATCTCCACCGCGGTTCCTTTCTTTGGCTGGGCGGACACTTGTTTGACACAACGGCGCGCCCCTGTCTTACATGCGGCTTTTGGCGAAGCCAGCTAACGCGCCTTGGGGGTGGCTGGGTCGCTGCCCCAATCTTTCCAGGAGCCGTCGTATATGCGCAGATTCTTCGCCCCTAAGACCTCCATCGCCAGCATGCCATAAGTCGCCGAGACGCCGGAATTGCAATACAGCACGCAGTCTTCAGCATTCAGGTCGATATTGCTGCCTTCCATGACGAGGCGCAGTTCGTCAGCGGGTTTTAAGGTCAGGTCATCAGCGACTAAAACCGAGCGCGGCAGGTTAATGGCGGTGGGGATGTGCCCGACATGTTTCGCGCGGGAGGCAACGCCGCTGAATTCGCCAGGCGAACGGGTATCGATCAATTGCATGCCGCCATCCGCGAGGCTCTGCAAAATGTCTTCGGCGGTGGCGATGAGCCGGGGGTTTGCGCGCGCTTGAAAGCCGCCCCGTGGGTATTGCGGGATGTCGGCGCTGGTGGTCCGCCCTTCCGCAATCCACTTCGTCCAGCCGCCATCCAGTATCTGCACAGCCTCGTGCCCGTAATAGCGCAGCGCCCAACGCAACCGCGTCGCGAACATGCCGCCGGCATCATCAGCAATTACCACGCGACTCCGCCCGCTGACGCCCAGCGCCTGCATCAATGCCGAAAAACGCGCCGGCGAGGCGATGTCGTTGGATGGCGAGCCAGGCTCTACGATATCGACCTGCCAATCCACATAGACCGCGCCAGGGATATGGGCGGCTTCGTAACCGGCGCGGTCGGAGAGGTAATGCGGCGGCGGCTCGGTCGGCGGCAGCACCTTGCCACGAATCTCGATGATGCGCAGGTCGGTGTCTGTTAGATGGTCTTGCAGCCAATCGGTCTGTACTAGCGGGGATGTCATCATAACGCTCCTTGGTCTGTTCGCTTGTCATGCGCCTATTCTACCGAGTCCCGATGATGTTCCCCCACCCCCAAACCCCCTCCCCGACCGCCAGTGTCTACGCGGCGCAAAATGAGG